>JASIGS010000382.1 GCA_030052355.1 Streptosporangiaceae bacterium
CCCAGCGGTCGCTGCTGCCACAGCGCCAGTTGCCGCCGGCCAACGGCGGGATGCCGTACAGCCAGGACCGGCCTGGCCAGTACGGCCAGCTGCCACCCGGCCAGCTGCCGCCCGGCCAGTACCCCGCTCAGCAGCAGGGCATGCCGAGTTATCCGCCCGTTCCGTACGGCAGCCCGCAGCCTCCGGCTGTGCCGCAGGCGGCGATCTCCGTCGGCGACGCCGTGCAGTCGGCTCACGTGGAGGGTTACGCGTTCGGCGAGGCGGTGGCACGAGACGCTCCCGCCCTGTGGCTCGAAGCGGTCCTGGCCCGCAAGCCGCGGATGCCGTCCGACCTGGAGGCGCGGTTGCTGCAGGGCTCGGCGCTGCCGATCGACTCGCTGCTGCACGACGAAGTGCGGCATGCCCTCCGCCGCGGCTTCTGGGACGCGCTGGAGCGGTCCCGGCGCTGAAGCCTAACTGCGCAATTGCGCGCAAGACATGCTGAACGGTTACGAAGCCATTACGTAGCGGTTGCGGTTCGTCCATTCACGCCGTTACTGGGTAACGTGAAAAGCGTGCCGATATTGAGCCAGGAGCAATTCGAGAACATCGAATTCGACGCAGCTTCCACGGGTGACCACGCAGCGGCGGCCCTCGCGATGACGGAGCTCGCGGCGAACGGGACGGAAGCTCCCGAGATGCCGCGCGCCGAGGCGTTCCTGCGCGCGGGCGAGCAGTGGTTGCTGGCGGACAACCCGGCACAAGCCGCCGACGTGCTGCGGCGCGCCCTGGCCGAGCACGGACCGGTGTCCGCGGATCCGCGCGTTCCGCTGGCCCGTGCCCTGTTCGAGCTCGGCAGGGAGGACGAGGCCAAGGCCCTCGTGGCCGGGATTCAGTCCGAGGGACCCGCGGATCCCAACACGTGTGACCTTCTCGCCGAGTTGCTGGTCGAGCAGTCAGATCTGGCCGGCGCCCTCGACTGGGCGACGGCGGGCGTCGAGCTATGCCTCGCGGCGGCCGGGCGGCGAGCCGGGTGGGAGCAGGACGGGAGCGACCGTGAACTCGGGATGCTGCTGCGGCTGCGTTACCGGATACGCAACGACCTCGGGCTGCCCGAAGATGACTACGACGCCATGCTCGATGACTCCGCCCTGTGACCGCGGCGGCCGGGTTAGCCGCGTTCGGCACCTACTCTTAGCGCGTCCGCTGGCTCGTCCAGGTCCACTCTGACCTTGTCGCCGTCGGTGATCTCGCCCGACAGCAGGGCGCGCGCGAGCTTGTCGCCGATGGCCGACTGGACCAGCCTGCGCAGCGGCCGCGCGCCGAAGACCGGGTCGAAGCCGGTCAGCGCGAGCCACTCCCTGGCCTCCGGGGTGACGTCAAGAGTCAGGCGGCGATCGGCCAGGCGGTCGGCGAGCCTGTTGACCTGGAGGTCAACTATCTTGGTCAGCTCGTCGGTCGTCAGCGAGTCGAACATGATCACGTCGTCCAGCCGGTTCAGGAACTCGGGCTTGAACGTGGTCCTGACGACCTCCATGACCCTGTCCCGCTTGGTCGCCTCGTCCAGCGCAGGATCGGCGATGAACTGCGAGCCCAGGTTCGAGGTCAGGATCAGGATCGTGTTACGAAAGTCCACGGTCCTGCCCTGCCCGTCGGTCAGCCTGCCGTCATCGAGTACCTGCAGCAGGACGTCGAAGACCTCCGGGTGCGCCTTCTCGACCTCGTCGAGCAGGACGACGCAGTAAGGCCTGCGGCGGACGGCCTCGGTCAGCTGGCCGCCCTCCTCGTACCCGACGTAACCGGGGGGAGCGCCGACCAGCCGCGCGACGGTGTGCCGCTCGGAGTACTCGCTCATGTCGATCCTGATCATCGCCCGCTCGTCGTCGAACAGGAACTCCGCGAGCGCCTTGGCAAGCTCGGTCTTCCCGACGCCGGTCGGCCCGAGGAACAGGAACGAGCCGGAGGGACGGTCGGGGTCGGAGATCCCGGCGCGCGACCTGCGGACCGCATCGGAGACCGCCTGCACGGCCTTCTGCTGGCCGATCAGCCTGTGGCCGAGCTCGTCCTCCATCCGCAGCAGCTTGCCGGTCTCGCCCTCCAGCAGGCGACCCGCCGGGATGCCCGTCCACGAGGACACCACGTCGGCGACGTCGTCCGGACCTACCTCTTCCTTCACCATCGGCGGTCCCTCGGGCAGGCCGGGCTGGCCCGATTCGTCGCCGTCCTCGCTGGCAGCCGCCGACGCCTGCTCGATCTGCTGCTCCAGCGCCGGGATCTCCCCGTACATGAGCCTCGAGGCGGTCCCGAAGTCCGCGTCACGCTGCGCCCGCTCGGCCTGACCCTTCAGGTCGTCGAGCTGCTTCTTCAGCTCGCCGACCTTGTTGAGGCTGGCCTTCTCCCGATCCCAGCGGGCGACGAGGGCGTTGAGCTGCTCCTGGCGGTCGGCCAGGTCGGCACGGAGCCGGTCAAGCCGCTCCTTGCTCGCCGCGTCCGACTCCCTGCCGAGCGCAAGCTCCTCCATCTTCATGCGGTCCACGCTGCGCTGCAGCTCGTCGATCTCGACCGGCCTCGAGTCGATCTCCATCCGCAACCGGGATGCTGCCTCGTCGATCAGGTCGATCGCCTTGTCCGGCACGAACCTGGCCGTGATGTACCGGTCGGACAGCGTCGCCGCCGCCACCAGCGCGGCGTCGGAGATCTGGACCTGATGGTGCGCCTCGTACCGGCCCTTGAGGCCGCGCAGGATGGCGATCGTGTCCTCGACCGACGGCTCGCCGATGAATACCTGCTGGAACCGCCTCTCCAGCGCCGGGTCCTTCTCGATCCGCTCCCGGTACTCGTCCAGCGTGGTGGCGCCCACCATCCGGAGCTCACCGCGCGCAAGCATGGGCTTGAGCATGTTGCCGGCGTCCATAGCCCCCTCGGCGGCGCCGGCCCCAACGACCGTGTGCAGCTCGTCGATGAACGTGATGACCTGGCCCTCGCTCTGCTTGATCTCGTTCAGCACGGCCTTCAGGCGCTCTTCGAACTCGCCACGGTACTTCGCCCCGGCGAGCATGGCGCCGAGGTCGAGCGCGACCACCCGCTTGTTCCGCAGCGACTCGGGCACGTCTCCGTCGACGATCCGCTGCGCGAGGCCCTCAACGACGGCGGTCTTGCCGACGCCGGGCTCCCCGATGAGCACGGGATTGTTCTTCGTGCGGCGCGACAGCACCTGGATGACCCTGCGGATCTCAGCGTCCCGGCCGATCACCGGGTCGAGCTTCCCCTCCCGGGCGCTCCTTGTCAGGTCGATGCCGTACTTTTCCAGCGCCTGGTAGGTGCCTTCCGGGTCCGGCGAGGTGACCCTGGCGTGCCCGCGGACCTGCTGGAAGGCGTCGAGCAGCTGCTTGGGCCCGGCGCCAGCCTCGCGCAGCACGGTCGCGGCCTGGCCGCCGTCGCTGGCGAGGCCGACGAGCAAGTGCTCGGTGGACACGTACTCGTCAGACATCTCCTTCGCCTGCTTGCTCGCCGTCGCGAGGGCGGACAGCAGCTGGCGCGACGTCTGCGGCGCGCTCACCGTCGCGCCCGCCGCACGTGGCAGCATGGCGATCTGATCCCTGGTCGTCTTCAGCACCGCGGCCGGGTCGGCGCCCACGGCCCGCAGCAACGGGGCGGCGATCCCGCCCTCCTGCTGCAGCAGCGCCGCGAGCAGGTGCAAGCCGTCCACGCTGGGATTGCCTGCCGCGGTCGCCTGCTGTACTGCCTCGGAAAGAGCCTCCTGGCTCTTGCGGGTCAGCTTGTCGTCCACGAACTACCTCTCCTTGGGTCCTTCTGCTCGTCGTTCGCTGGTGAGGGAGGCCACCGCACCGAGCTGGCTGGCGCCGGGCGCGGGCTCGTCGGCCTCGGGTCCGGCGGCGGGGAACGCGGCGCCATCGCGCTGGCCAGTGCTGCCGCCGTGGACAGGAACCAGCGCTGCCGTGTCGCCGCGGCGGCGCAGCAGCCCGGCGAGCCTGGCCGCCACCGACCGGGTGGATTCCAGCTCGGCGCGCAGCTGGCCGATCTCCGCCTGCATCTCAGCCAGCAGCATCCGGTTGCGCCGGTCGGCCAGCTCCAGCTCGAGGATGCGCTTGATCCCCGACAGGTTGATGCCCTCCTCCTGGGAGAGCCGCTGCACCTCGCGCAGGGTCAGGATGTCGCGCAGCGAGTAGCGCCGTCCCCGCCCGGCCGCACGGCCTGGCGAAACCAGGCCGAGCCGGTCGTAGGCGCGCAGGGTCTGCGGGTGCAGGCCGGACAGCTGGGCGGCTACCGAGATGACATAGACAGGTGTGTCGTCGGACAGCTCAAACTGGCTCGTCATGTCATCTCCCTTCAGGTATCGGACCGGTCAGCCATTTGCCTGGCGCAGGATCTCCGCCCGCGGGTCGGGCCCTGCGGTGGCGTCACGGAAATGCTCGAGCGCGTCCTTGGCCTTGTCGTTCAGGTCGTGCGGTATCTGGACGCTC
>JASIGS010000383.1 GCA_030052355.1 Streptosporangiaceae bacterium
ATGGCGCCACTAAACGCACACCCATGATGTGTTCAAGATCGACAGCATCACCTTTAGGGCGCCGAGCGGAGAGCGAAATGACTCGTATGCGGGGATTGCAGTAAACCTGGCCGAGGCTGTTGTGGCTTGCTGCTCAGCCCGTCAGCGCCCGGGGCCGAGCTAAGACAGTAGGTCAGTGCTCCAGCCGCGGGCCGGCCGCGGCCATGCTCGCTGTCGCCTCGGCAGGCACCGATCCGGCCGTGAACAGGATCTCGTTCCGGTCCGCTGGCCAGGTCGTGACCGTCAGCCTGAGCGGTTCTCCGGTCACATAGAAGGCAGTACGGCGGATCTCGATGATCGATACCCGTCCGTCGACGGGCAGGTGGAAGAAGGCTTCCTCCGGTCCGTCGGGCACGCGCACGATGACCCTGTCCCGCCAGCCGGCCTCCTTAACGCCGAGCACCTCGGCGAGGTAGCTGACCGCGCCCGGCTCGATGCGCGAGGTCCACAGCAGCTTTTCTGCGCCCTGCCGGACGAGGTCCATGGGGTAGAACGTCGTCTGCAGCGACCACGGCATGCCGTTGAGAAAGCGTTCCTGGTGCCTGCTTATGACTCCTGCGCCGGCGGGCAGCTTCAGTTCCGGGGCGACCGAGGCCGGCTGAACCTCCACCCTTGGGTCGCTGCTGAACGGCTCCCTCTCGCTTGCCTCCGACAGGTACTGCGCGGTGTCACCGCCCACCCCCGGACCGCAGCCGAGGGTTATGACGAACGGGTCGACCCTGTCGGCCACGAACGTGCCGCGCCCAGCCTGCGTCTGGACCAGGCCGAGGTTGACGACGACCTTGACGGCGTCCCTGACTGTGTTGCGTGATGCGCGATAGAGCAGCCTGAGTTCCTTCTCCGTGGGCAGCTGGCTGCCGGGTTCGTACTCTCCGCGCTCGATCTTGGTCCGCAGGTCGTCGGCGATCTGCTGATACCGGGGGTCACGCACATGCCCTCCCTGGGAAAGTGTCGCCGTTCGCCGGCCGGCCAGGCCCGACGGCTGCCTGTGACCTGGTTGGTGGCAGCCGCCAAGCTGGTGCGCCCAATTATTGGGATCATCCCACAAAGTTGGCACATCCTCCAAATATGCTGTTGCCCAGCAAGCATTTCCCCTGCACACTGGCCATAGGTTCTAAAGGTTGGGATAAGCAGGATAGGTCAAGATCCAGATTGGAGCCGCACCTGTAGCAGTCGGGCAGAGAGGGGGAAGGCAATGCTAGCCATCGCTGTGTTCGCCACCGTCACGGTCGCCGCCTTCGTCGCGATACTCGCCGCCACCGTCATCGTGACGATGGGCGTCCATCAGGAAGAACGCCGTATGACCTTCACCCGAAAGCGCGCGCCGAGCGTCGCCGCCCGGCTAGCCAGGCTGATCGTCGGCCACTACGTCCGCAAGACCGACCCAGAGCCGGACGCCGAGCTGCCCGAAGAACGCGTGCCCTCGTTCGGCCGCGAATTCTGAATGAGATGACCGGTGCCGCCCGCCGCTATGCCCGGGCGGCACCGCCCGCCGCTATGCCCGGGCCGCACCGGCCGCCGCGATGCCCGGGCGGCACCGCCCGCCGTGCCGGTGCCACCCGGCGAGGCCACGGTGAGTCCGCTAGCCGCTGGCAGCCGGGGTCTCGACGTTGATGACGAACTGGTTCCGGTCAGCCGGGTAGATCGTCCTGGTCAGCCTGATCGGCTTGCCGTCCTGGTCATAGGAAGTCCGGAAGTTCTCGAACACCGCGACCCGCCCGTCCTCCGGCAGCTTGAAGAAGTCCGCCTCGGCGACCGTGGGAGTCCGGACCGTGATGATGTCCCGGTAGCCGGTCTGCGTTATGCCGAACTCGTCGGCCAGGTACTGGATCGAGCCATCGTGGATGTCGGCCGCCTCGATGATGCGCCGTGCGCCGCGGACTGTGACCAGTTCGATCGGATAGAACGAGGTCTGCAGCGAATACGGCTGGTCATCGACGAAGCGGAACTGGTGGCGGCTGACGATCTGGCTGCCGTCGGCGACCTGCAGCTCGGCGGCGACGATCCCGGTCGCCGGCAAGATCTCTACCCTCGGCACCGTGCTCCTCGGGTTTCTGTGCTGCCTGAGCACGTCTATGTAGTACTCGGCGCTGTCGCCGGTGCCGAGGTCGTGGGTCGCCGACAGGTCGGTCACTATCGGCGTGAGCTTCGCGCTGACGAACGTGCCCTGCCCAGGACGTGCCTCGACCAGGCTGCGTGCGATCAGCAGCTTGATCGCGTCCCTGACCGTGCTCCGCGATGTGCTCCAGGTGCGCGCTATCTCCGCCTCGGTGGGCAGCTGGTCGCCCGCCCTCAGGGTGCCCGCCGTTATCTGCTCCCGCAGGCTGTCGGCGATGCGGCGGTACGTCGGCTCAGGCATTACCGATCCCGGCAGGCTGGGCGTATCCCTGGGATGCGCCCCCCGCGGCTTCCTCCCCGGTGAGCTGGCGGGCGTAGGCCGGCACCGCCCCGGCGAAGACCGCGAACCGGTTGCGATCGGCCGCGAAGACACTCAGTGTCAGCCGGAACGGCTTGCCCTGTCCGTCGAAGGCCGTCCTGAGGGTCTCGAAGACGAAGACCCGGCCGCTGTCCGGCAGGTGGAAGAACTCGGCCTCCGCTGCACCGGGGAGCCGGACCGTGATCTTGTCCTGGTACCTGGCTTGCCTGAGCCCGAGCGTCCGCTCGAGGTAGCTGACCGCGCCCGGCTCGATGGAGGTCGTCTCCATGAGCTTGACCGCACCGGCTTCCACCAGTGCCATCGGAAAGAAGGACGTCAGCAGCGAGAACGGCGCCTGGTCTATGAAGCGCTGCAGGTGCCTGGCCACTACCAGCGTTCCCTCGGGTATCTGGAGCTCGCTGGCCACGGCACCGGAGGCGAGCTGGATCTCGACCCTGGGGTCATGCGCCAGCGGCTTACGCCCCTGCGCGCGGACCTCCGCGTAGTACGCCTCGCCCTCGCCGCCGCCGAGTCCGGTGTCTGGGTCGGCGGAGATCGTGGTCACGAACGGCTCGGTGCGCTCGATCACGAAGGTGCCCTTGCCCGGCACCGTGTGCACGAGTCCGCGGGTTATCAGCCAGCGGATGGCGTCGCGAACCGTATTGCGGGACGCGCCGAACTGCTTCATGAGCTCAGGCTCGGTGGGCAACTGGGCGCCCGGCTCCAGAGCCCCCGTCTCGATCCGCTGCTCAAGATCGTCGGCGATGCTCCGGTACTTCGGGTCGGCCACGCCACCTCCGGATATACCAGTCATCCTATCAAGTGGATCGACTGGACTCAGTCGAGCAACCCTAGCAATCCCAGATAGTCACGCGAAGGTCATTGCATCTTTCACTGGAATCGTGCGACTATGCCTGAGGATCCAAACGTAGGGATGACTAGGACTGCAGGTTCTACAGGAATGAGCCTAGCAGGACGATCTCCCGCTACTTGCGCGACTCGCCTGGGATCGACGCCGAGCCAGCGAGAGCACCCGCCTGCGCGATGACGCACAAGCCAACAGAAAGGTCAAATCGCCTATAGGGATCAGCTCATCCCGCCGCTGAGAGACTCGCTCAGTCCAGCGCCGGGTGAAAGGCGGAGACGTGACCGCTCTCTACGTGCTGGTGACTGTTGTGGCACTTGGATCCGTCGTCGTTGTCGGCCTTGTCGTCGTCGTGTCGGCCGGCATTCGGCGCGAGGAACGGGAGTGGTCGCTCTGCCGGAAGCGACCGCCGAGCCTGACCGCCTGGGTCGCCCGTCGCGTCGGCGGGCTCTACGTCAAGAAGACAGACCCGGAGGACTCGGAAGAAGAGTCAGACCCAGAACATCGGCTGCCCTGGTACGAGTGCTGCCACTAACCGGTTGCCTCGCGGCGCCAGCCGCCTGTCGGAGGGCGGCACTAGGCTCTGAGCGTGAACCAGGAAAGTCCGCTGGGCTCAGCGCCGCCGTGGCCAGCCGGTAGTGCCACCGGAGTCGGCTCGATGCCGGGCGGAGATCCGGCCGAGGCGTGCCGGGTGGTATTCGGTGAGCTGCCCGAGCTGCCGCACCTGCCGGAGCTGCCAGGGCGAGGACCCGGGGCTGACCTGGTCGGCCGGACCGCGGCACTGCTCGTGGACATGCCGGCGGAGCTGACGACCCGCGGCTGGAAGCTGGCCGACCGGCCGGGCCGGGACCTGGCGAGGGCGACGAGCTACCTGTCGTCCGACCTCGACGCGCTGGAGGAGCGGGCCGAAGGCTACGCGGGGCCGCTGAAGATCCAGATATGCGGGCCGCTGACCCTCGCCGCCAGCCTGGAGCTGAGCCGCCGCAGCGAGCCCGCCCTGTCCGATCCGGGCGCGGTCGGGGACCTGGCCGCCTCGCTGGCCGAGGGCCTGGCCGCGCACGCCGCTGACGTCCGCAAGCGCGTTTCCGGCGCCACGCTGGTCATCCAGCTCGACGAGCCGTCGCTGCCCGCCGCCCTGGCCGGACGGGTGCCGAGCGCCAGCGGGCTTAACCTCGTGGCGGCGATCGACCCTGCGGTCGCGTCCCAGCGCCTCGGCCTCGTGGCAAAGGCCGCGGACGCCATTACGGTCGTGCACTGCTGCGCGCCTCGCCCGCCGTTCCCGGAAATAGCGGCCGCCGGCGCCGACGCCGCGGGTTTCGACCTCAGCCTCATCAAGAGCAAAGATATCGATCTCATAGCGGAACGAGCCGAGGCAGGGATGGCGCTGTTCGTCGGAGCACTGCCGACGGCGGCCAGCCAGCGACTGGTGAGCGGGCCGCCGCTGCCGCCGCGGCAGACCGCGCAGGCGGTGGTGACGCTGTGGCGGCACACCGGGCTCGCGGCCGGGCAGATGGCACGGCAGGTCGTGATCACCCCGGCGTGCGGGCTAGCCGGCGTGTCGCCGGAGGCGGCCCGGGCAGCGCTGGAGCACTGCCGCGAGGCGGCGCGGATAGCGGCGGAGATGATCGAGGAGACGCAGCGGTGACGCAGCAAGACCCGAGGCAGCGGCACGCCGAGCTGGCCGCCGAGTTGCTGGAGCATCAGTACCGCTACTACGTGCTCGACTCTCCCCTCGTCTCCGACGCCGAGTACGACACGCTGATGAACGAGCTGCTTGCCATCGAGGAGCAGGTCCCCGAGCTGCGCACGCCGGACTCGCCGAGCCAGAAGGTCGGCGGCATGATCTCCACCGACTTCGCGCCCGTTCAGCACCTTCAGCCGCTGCAGAGCCTGGACGACGTGTTTTCCCTCGACCAGCTGGACGCCTGGGTGGCGCGGGCCGGACGGCTCGGCGGCGCCGGGCCGTACGTGTGCGAGCTGAAGATCGACGGGCTGGCCGTCGCGCTCGTGTACAGGAAGGGCAGGCTGCAGCGGGCAGCAACGCGGGGCGACGGGGTCACCGGCGAGGACGTGACACCCAACGTCAAGACGATCGCCGCCGTGCCGAACAGGCTCTCCGGCTCGGGCTGGCCGGATGTGCTCGAGGTACGCGGCGAGGTGTTCCTGCCGGTAGCTGCGTTCGAAGAGCTGAACGCTGCGCTGACGGAGGCGGGCAAGCCGCCGTTCGCCAATCCGCGCAACTCGGCCGCCGGGTCGCTGCGGCAGAAGGACCCCCGGATCACCGCGTCCCGGGCGCTGAACATGATCCTGCACGGCATCGGCCGGGTCGATGGACTGGACGATCCTCCGGACACCCAGTCCGGCTGGTACCAGCGGCTGCACGACTGGGGACTGCCGGTCAGCGACCTGTACCAGGTGGTGCCGGACGTCGACGGCGTGCGGGGCTACATCGCGTACTACGCCGAGCACCGGCACGACCCGCCTTATGAGATCGACGGCGTCGTGGTGAAGATCGACACCCTGGACGTGCAGCGCAGGCTCGGCTCGACGAGCCGCGCGCCGCGGTGGGCGATCGCGTACAAGTACCCGCCGGAGGAGGTCAACACCCGGCTGCTCGACATCCGGGTGAACGTCGGCAGGACCGGGCGGGTGACGCCGTTCGCGGTGATGGAGCCGGTCAAGGTCAGCGGCTCCACGGTGGAGAACGCCACCCTGCACAACGCGGACGAGATCAAGCGCAAGGGCGTGCTGATCGGCGACATGGTCGTGCTGCGCAAGGCGGGCGACGTCATACCGGAGGTGGTCGGTCCGGTGGCCGACCTGCGGACGGGCGACGAGCAAGAGTTCGTGTTCCCGACGCACTGCCCGGAGTGCGGCACGCCGCTGGCCCGCGAGAACGGGGGAGTGGACTGGCGCTGCCCGAACGCCAGGTCCTGCCCGGCTCAGCTTCGCGAGCGACTGTTCCACGTGGCGGGCCGGGGCGCCCTGGACATCGAGGTGCTCGGTTACGAGGCCGGTAACGCGCTACTCAGCTCCGGGCTGCTGTCCGACGAGGGCGACCTGTTCGCGCTGACCCCAGAGAAGCTCGCTGGCGTGCCGTTCTTCGTCACCAAGGCCGGGGTGCTGACGGCGAACGCGACCAGGCTGCTGGCCAACCTTGACGAGGCCAGGCACCGTCCGCTTTGGCGTATCCTTGTGGCGCTGTCGATCCGGCACGTCGGGCCCACTGCGGCGCGCGCGCTGGCCGCCGGGTTCGGCTCTGTCGAGGCGATCGCGAAGGCGTCGGAGGGCGACCTCGTCACCGTCGAGGACGTCGGGCCGACGATCGCGGCCTCCATCCGCGACTGGTTCTCGGTGGACTGGCACGTGGCGATCGTGGACAAGTGGCGGGCGGCCGGAGTCGTGCTCGAGACCGAGGGCTTCGTTCCGCCGGCCCGGCAGCCCGCGGATGCCGGCGGCGCGGGCGGTTCGCTGGCCGGCGTCACGGTCGTGCTGACCGGCACGCTGGAGGGTTACACCAGGGACGAGGCGGCCGAGGCTGTGCAGGCGCTCGGGGGCAAGGTCGCTGGCTCGGTGTCGAAGAAGACGACCTTCGTGGTCGCCGGCGAGGCGGCGGGCAGCAAGCTGGACAAGGCCGGGGCGCTCGGCGTTCCGGTGCTCGACGAGGCCGGCCTAGGCGTACTGCTCTCGCAGGGCCCGAACGCGGCAAGGGCCACGGCGTCAGCCGGCTGAGGCCGTGTCACGCGCCTCGGGCCGTGTCACGCGCTGAGGCCGTGTCACGCGGCTAGGCCGTGTCACGCGCCTGACGGCCTCTGAGGTCGTTCGGGAAATCGCGTGCGGCCTCGCGCGCGTCGGGTGCTCACCGTGAGTTGTCACGGATAGTATGCAATTGGCTTCGGGAAGTACCTTTTTGGCCGTAGGATTCACGCAGCGCAAGTTTCGCCTGCACACTCAGCGACCGCTGCCCGTGAGGAAGTCATGAAAGACCCGAGCGACACCAAGCGCAGGCCCCCCCGGGTCGGCTCGCCGCTCTGGTTCTACATGACCGGCTTCACCGTGCTCGGGTTCGTAGTTTTCGTGAGCGCGCCGATCTCGCTGGTCATGTTTGCGCCGCTGCAAGGCATCGTCAAGCAGCCGGTGTTCTGGGTGATCGCCGTGCTTGTAGTGCTCGGCGACGTCTTTCCGATCATGACGCCCGGCCGGGACGCCCGGGATGCGCCGAGGGCGTCGGTCACCTTCAGCTACGCCGCGCTGATCGTATGGGGCTTGGCATTCGCCGTCCTGATGCGCACAACGGCGCTGCTGGTGTCTGAGCTAGGCCGCCGGAAGTCGTTGCGACGGACGGCTTTCAACGCGGCGTCGGCCAATCTTGAGCTCACGGCAGCCGGCACGATCCTGTACGCGTTCGGGGACAGGCACATGCCGGACTACCGCTGGGTGTACCACCATCAGGGCGCAGCCGTTGAGACGATGATCGCCGGCGTGGCCCTGGTCACCGTCAACTACCTCATCGTCATGACCAGCATCGCGCTGTACTCCCGGGAGCCGGTCAGGCGGGTCCTCGTTCGCCACCTGCCGTTCCAGGTCCCCGCCAGCATCGTCCTGGTGGCGACGGCGCCGCTGGCCGCCGTGGCTATCGGGACAAAATCGCCGCTGCTCGTGGCCCTCTTCGGCGTGCCGCTGGCTGCCACCTATTACGGGGCCGCGAAGGCCGTGCAGCGGGAGCACCAGGCGCAGCATGACGAACTGACCGGGCTGGCCAACCGCAAGCTGCTGATGAGCAAGCTGGCCAGCACGCTCGCGACGGCCACCTCGTCTGGCACGAAGGCCGGCCTGTTGGTGCTCGACCTGGACCACGCCCTGAAGGAAGTCAACGACACGCTCGGCCACGCGGTCGGTGACCGGTTGCTGCGACTGGTCGCTGACCGCCTCAAGCACAGCATCA
>JASIGS010000384.1 GCA_030052355.1 Streptosporangiaceae bacterium
GGTGCGTAGCGCCTGGCGGCTGGGCTGAGGCTGGCGACTGACTGGCTGCAGGCATCATGGCAAACCTCTTCAGAGCGGGGCGGAGGCCTCCTTAACCGTAATAGCTGGCAGATCGGGCCGGCAAGGGTCGCGCCCGGTGCGGGTAGGGTGCCCGAGAGTCGGCCGGGGCCCAGGCGGCATACTTGACGGGCGAAATACCCGGCATAACCACTGTGACGTGAGCGTCACCTGAAGCCAGGCACCCTGGGCGCCGGTACGTCAAGATAGTCAGCACCACATCTGGGCCAGGCCGGGCCCCTGTTGGCGCTGTGACCGCCGAGGAGAAGCATGCCGTTCGACCTCACCAGCACGCTGGCTGCGCGTTCCGGGGAGAACTACGCCCTGCACGAGCGGTACATGAACCGGCAGCTCGCCAGGACGCTGAAGACACTCGGGTTCGACCGCAACTACGTCCGGGGCGAGGGCTGCTACCTCTACGACGACGACGGCCAGCGCTACCTCGACTTCCTGTCCGGTTTCGGCGTCTACGCCCTCGGGCGCAGCCATCCGGCCATCAAGGCCGCCCTGCATCAGGCGCTGGACCTGGACCTGCCGAACATGATCCAGCTGGACTGCGCGCTGCTGCCCGGGCTGCTCGCCGAGCAGCTTGCCGGTCGCGCGCACGCCGGGATCAGCCGGGCCTTCTTCTGCAACTCCGGCACGGAGTCGATCGAGGCAGCGATCAAGTTCGCCCGGCAGGCGACGCAGCGACCGAAGATCCTGTACGCCGAGCACGCCTTCCACGGGCTGACGACCGGGAGCCTGGCGCTCAACGGCGGCAAGGAGTTCCGTGCCGGGTTCGGCGCGCTGCTGCCGGGCACCCTCCCCGTGCCATTCGGCGATCTCGCGGCGCTGGAGGCCCAGCTGAGCGGCGGCGACGCAGCCGCGTTCATCGTCGAGCCGATCCAGGGCAAGGGCGTCTACTGCGCACCGCCGGAGTACTGGAAGGCGGCACAGGAGGCGTGCCGCCGGCACGGCACCCTGCTCGTGATCGACGAGGTGCAGACCGGCCTCGGCCGGACCGGCCGGTTTTTCTGCCACGAGCACTGGGGTCTTGAGCCCGACATCATCACGATCTCGAAGGCCCTGTCCGGCGGCTTCGTGCCGGTCGGGGCGATGCTGACGACCGACAAGATCTTCGCGAGCGTCTACGAGTCGATGGAGGACGCGCTCAAGCACTCCACGACGTTCGGCCGCAACCAGCTGGCCATGGTGGCCGGCCTGGCCACGCTCGCCGCCCTGGACGACGAGGACATCGTGGCCAGGGCGCAGCGGACCGGCCTGGCGCTGCAGGACGGACTGCGGTCGCTGGCCGCCAGGTACCCGCTGATCAAGGACGTCCGCGGCCTCGGCCTGATGATCGGCATCGAGTTCGGCGAGCCGGAATCCAAGGCGGCAGCGATGCGGTTCCGGGCGATCGAGCGGCTCAGGAACGGCATGTTCTCCCAGCTGGTCGTCGTTCCCCTATTCCACCGGCACCGCGTGCTCACGCAGGTGGCCGCAGACAACGTCAACATCGTCAAGCTGCTGCCGCCGCTGATCGCTGGCCAGGAGGAGGTCGACTACTTCCTCAACGCTTTCGAGGACGTGATGGCCGACGCCCACCGCGGATCGGGACTGACCGTGGAGTTCGGGCGGACGATGGCCAGGAACGCGCTGGCACGCAAGCCGCGGCCGGCCGCCACTGCCCGGCCGGTAGCGCGGACCGAGGCGCCCGGCGTGCGGGTCAGCCTGCCCGCCGGCACGTCAGCCGGGCCGGGCACGACCCTGCAGCCAGCCGACCGGGTCCTGGTCACGGGTGCCACGGGGTTCATCGGCTCGGCCGTCGCGCGCGCGCTGCTCGAGCGGGGAGCCCACGTGGTGGCGGCGGTCGAGCCCGGCGCGGACGACCGGAACCTCCGCGGCCTGGACGTCGAGCGGGTGGCGCTTGACGTCCGTGATCGCACCGCCGTCAGGTCGGCCTGCGAAGGCGCGCGCTTCGTGTTCCACCTGGCCGCGATCTACCGGTTCTGGGCCAGGGACCAGCGGATCTTCCAGGCAGTGAACGTGGGCGGGACGGTGAATGTGCTCGACGCGGTCCGCGCCGCTGGCTGCGAGCGGCTCGTGTACACCTCGACCGTCGGCGTGCTCGGGCTGGAAGGGACAAAGCGGGGCGAGCCGGCCGACGAGACGTGCTACGCCGACGCCAAGCACCTGTTCGGCGAGTACAAGAGGACCAAGTACGCGGCCGAGCACGAGGTGCTCAGGGCCGCCGCCGAGGGCCTGGACGTGTGCAGCGTGCTGCCGACGTTCCCGCTCGGGCCCGGCGACCTGGGCCCCACGCCGACCGGGAAGCTCATCGTGTACTTCCTCAACGGCAGGATGCCTGGCTACGTCGACAGCGCCGTCAACGTGGCGCACGTCGACGATGTGGCACTCGGGCACCTGGCGGCGCTGGAGCACGGCAGCCGGGGCCGCAGTTACATCCTTGGCGGGGAGAACCTGTCGGTCCGCGCGATCCTGCAGACGCTGGCCAGCTATACCGGGCTGCCGCTGCCGCGCCGGCAGGTGCCGATGTCGCTCGCGATCGCCACCGGCGCGGCGTCGCAGCTGGTCGAGGGCCAGCTGCTGCGGCGCGAGCCGAGCGTGCCGCTGGCCGGGGCGCGGATGGCCGCCACAAAGATGATCTTTACCGACGACAGGGCGCGGGCAGAGATCGGCCACAAGTCGCGCCCGGCCCGGCTGGCGATCGAGGAGTCCGCGCGGTGGTTCGCGGACAACGGCTACGTCTCCGCCGCCCGCCGGGCGGCCATCAAGTGGCAGGACTAGGACATCCCCTACGAGGGAGCCTTCGCCTGCGGGAGCCTGACCGCACCGCGCCTGGCGGGCGCCGCCGACGGAGGCGGGACCACCGGCCCGATGTCGCCGTCAGGCGCTTCGTCCAGGTCAACGATCACCGGAGCGTGGTCGCTTGGGCCGGTGCCTTTGCGGGCCTGACGATCGACCCACGCCGCGCGGACCCGGTCCTCCACCGCGGCCGTGCCGAGCACCAGGTCGATCCGCATGCCCAGGTCCTGGTGGAACATCCCGGCCCGGTAGTCCCAGTAGGTGAAGATGCGCCGGCCTGGCCAGCGGTCCCGCACCACGTCATGCAGCCCGGCCGCGAGCAGGCCGCGGAGGGCGGCGCGCTCCGGCTCGGTGACGTGGGTCTGCCCGGCGTAGGCGTCCGGGTCGAAGACGTCGTCATCGGCCGGCGCGATGTTCATGTCACCGCAGACGAGCGCGGCCGGCGCGCCCGCCTTGACCACCTGCTCGAGCGCGGCCAGCCAGGCGAGCTTGTACTGGTAGTGGTCGGAGCCGGGCACCCGGCCGTTCGGCACGTAGACCGAGTGCACGCGCACTCCGCCGCACGTGGCGGCCACCGCGCGTGCCTCGGGTTCAGGAAAGCCCGGCGCGCCAGCCAGTCCCGTCACCACGTCATCCAGGCCGGCCCGGGACAGGATGGCGACGCCATTCCAGCGGGCCTCGCCGTGCGCGGCGGCCTGGTAGCCGCGGGCCGCGAGTTCGTCGCCGAGCAGGCTGTCAAATGCCTCGTCGGGGAGCTTGGTCTCCTGCAGGCAGACCACATCGGGCTGTCGCTCGTCCAGCCACGGGAGCAGGCGGGGCATGCGCTGCTTGACGGAGTTCACGTTCCAGGTGGCGACCCGCACCGGGCCTACACTAGTCGCCCGGCATGACAGGCGGTGTGGTGGCCAGATTCAGGAAAGTAGCCGTCGCGGTCGCGCTCCTCGGGGGGATCGCCTGCGCTGGATGCAGCGCCCAGACGTCGCCGCCGCCTGCGGCCTCCGTGCAGTCGTGCATCCAGTTCGGCATCAGCGCGATCGAGCATCACGTCATGGTCAGGACGTTGCCTCCAGCGTGCCGTGGCCTGAGCCGGGCGCAGGTGAACTTCGCCGTCGGCAGCGCGGTCCGTTCGGTGGCGGGCCGGGTGCCTGGAAAGGCCAGGGAGCGAGCGCGTGCGGCCAGGATCGCGCCGCTGCTCGGCGACCTCGTCAAGCAGGTCCCGCCGTCGCGCCCGGCGGCGCCGGCGGCTCCGCCAGCGGCCAGCCAGATCAGCCGCGGCACGCTCCGGCTGCTCGCGCTGGGATTCTGGGTCCTGACGGTTGGCATCGGCACGTGGATGCTGAGCAGGTGGTTCACGCGCCGGATGCTCAGGCGCCTGGGCCGCGGGTCCGGTGACCCCGAGACGCTCTCGCCGGCCGTCGCGCTTGGCCACTTCAGCCTGGCGGTGACCGGCCTGCTGGCGTGGATCGGATACGTGGTGTCGGGCGTCTCCATCGTCGGCTGGATAGCGGGCGCGATGCTGCTGCCGACGGCCGGCATCGGCATGGCGCTGGTGACCCTCGGACCTGAACGGCGCCGGTCCACCTTCGTCATCGCCGCGCACATCGCGCTGGCGGTGACCACCATGGTGTTCACGCTGCTGGCCGTCGTCGGCGCTGGCTAGGCGCGTCGCTAAGCCGAGCCCTCCTGCAGTCGCGGCATGACGGCCGACGCCAGCAGTTCGGCGTGCTCGCCCTGCTCGAACAGCGGGGTGAAGAGGATCAGCTCGGCTCCGGCGTCGGCGACCTGGCGAAGCTGAGTTACGCAGTCGTCGGCTGTGCCCGCCACCGCCGCCGCCTCCACATCAGGGGACAGGCGGCCGTACAGCCGTTCCAGCGCCGCGTTGACCTGCCTGCGGGCCCGTCCGGCGTCCGCGTCGATCGCGATGTACACGCGCTTGGCGAGCTGGAAGCCGGCCGCCGGCTTGCCGGCGTCCGCGAGTGCCCGGCGCACGAGGCTGACCTGGTCGGCGAACTTCGCGGTCGGCGTTGAGCCTGCGCCGAAGAAGCCGTCGCCGTGCCGCACGGCTCGCCGCAGTGCCGCCGGGCCGGAGCCACCGAACCAGATGGGCGGGTAGGGCTTCTGGAACGGCTTGGGCCGCATGGTGGCGTTCTTGAGCTGCCAGAACTCGCCGTCGAAGGTGACGCTGGGCTCGGTCCACAGCTCTTTCATCAGCGCCAGCCCCTCGCTGAACGTGGCGATGTAGCGGTCGGGATCCACGCCGAAAGCGGCGAACGGCCGGAACTTGCCGCCGGTGCCGACGCCGATCTCGATCCGGCCGCGGCTGAGCTGGTCGAGCGAGCTCAGGCTCTTGGCCAGGTGCACGGGATTGTGCAGCGTGGAGACGAACACGACGCAGCCGAGCCGCAGGTTGCTCGTGCAGGCTGCGGCGAACGTCATCACCTCAAGCGGGGCAAGCTGGGAGTCGGGCCCCAGTACCTGCTCCTGTGCCCAGACGCTCTCGAAGCCCAGCTCTTCGGCGCGCCCGAGGTAGGCGCTGAAGCCCGCCGGGTCGAACTGCCCGTCCGCGTAGAACTGGGGAATCGCGATGGCGAAGCGCATAGCCGGCATCCTAGTGACCCGGGGGCGTCACGCCTGGCTTGCCCGCTGCGGCCGGAAATCCGGCGGTGCGACGATAGGAGGGAAGTGGCCTTTTCCGATCGCACGGACGCTGGCCGGCAGCTCGCCGCGCGGCTGGAGTACCTGCACGGCGAGCCGGCCGTGGTGCTCGGCCTGCCCAGGGGCGGCGTACCCGTCGCCTACCAGGTCGCCAGGGCGCTTGGCGCGCCGCTCGACGTCATCGTGGTCCGCAAGCTCGGGGTGCCGTTCCAGCCGGAGCTCGGCATGGGCGCGGTGGGCGAGGACGGCGCGCGCGTCGTGAACGCGCAGGTACTCGACTTCGCCGGCGTCGCCGCCGACGGGCTCGCCGCGGTGGAGGAGCGGGAGCGCGCAGAGGTCAGGAGGCGCGCCTCCCGCTACCGGGCCGGCCGGCAGCGTGTGCCGCTCGACGGGAAGACCGCCGTGATCGTTGACGACGGGGTCGCCACCGGATCCACTGCGCGCGCTGCGTGCGCGGTCGCGCGGGCACTGGGCGCCGCACGGGTGGTGCTTGCCGTACCCGTAGCCCCGCCGGGCTGGGAGCATCGCCTCGGCGACGACGCGGACGAGTTCGTCTGCGTCGCCACTCCCGAGCCATTCCTCGCCATCGGCCAGTTCTACGCGGACTTCTCGCCCACCACTGATGAGGAGGTGATCAGCTGCCTGGCCCGCAGCACCGGGCGCAAGCCGCAGGCCGTGGACGAGGAAGTCGGGCTCGACCTCGGCCCGGTCCGGTTGCCCGGCCACCTGACGGTGCCCGTGGCGGCGCCCGGGGTCGTCCTGTTTGCCCACGGCAGTGGCAGCAGCCGGAGCAGCCCGCGCAATGGCTACGTCGCCGGCATCCTGACGCGGGCGGGCCTTGGCACGCTGCTGTTCGATCTGCTCACTCCCGCGGAAGCGGCGGACCGCTCAAACGTGTTCGACATCGCGCTGCTGGCCGGACGCCTCACGGCGGCCACGCAGTGGCTTCGCGACCGGCTCGGGTGGCCGGGTTCGATTGGCTACTTCGGCGCGAGCACCGGCGCGGCCGCCGCGCTGAGCGCCGCCGCCGAGCCGGGCGCGCAGGTAGCCGCCGTGGTGTCCAGGGGCGGCAGGCCGGACCTCGCGGGAACCCGACTGCAGGCGGTCAGGTCGCCGACGCTGCTCATCGTCGGCGGTGCCGACGAGGCGGTGCTCGCCCTGAACCGGCAGGCCCAGGCGGACCTGCGCGGCGAGAACGAACTGGCTGTCGTGCCCGGCGCTACGCACTTGTTCGAAGAGCCCGGAGCCCTCGCAGCAGTGGCGGAACTGGCACGTGACTGGTTCGTGCGGCACCTGGCTGCGGGCCGCGCGGACACCTCCTGACTATCCCAAGGTGGGAATGTCGCCCGTGACCAGGCAAGACCGGTACGGTAGGGCTGCGGGGGTCCGGGGTCTTCTGGTAAGCAGCAGGACGGTGGCATGGCGGAGTCCGGCGAGTGGGTGGTGGTCGGTCTCGACAACGGCGGCACGACAAACAACGCCACGGTCCTCGACGCCTCCGGCCGGTTCCTGGTGGACGAGATGCTGGAGCTGCCGAGCCTCGTGCTGGCCGGTCCCGACAAGGCCATCGAGGCCCTGGCTCAGGCGCTGGACGGCGTGCTGCGGGTGACCGGCATCGACCGGTCCCGGGTGCGCGCCGTCGGCCTCGACACCCCAGGACCGGTCAGCGCCGACGGGGTGATCTCATCGCGGGGTTCGACCAACTTCTCTGACACGCGATGGCACAACTTCGACGTCAGGGGAGCGCTCGAGAACCGCATCGGCCTGCCGGTCGTCTACAACAACGACGCGAACGCCGCCGCCCTGTACGCTCACCACGCCTATTTCCCTGGCGAAGCAGCGACGGCGAGGTCCTCGGTTTCGGTGATAGTGGGCACCGGGCTCGGCGGCGGTGTCGTCGAGCACGGCCGCGTGGTACCCGGCGCCGCGGGAATGGCGGGCGAGCTCGGGCACGTGTGGATCCCGATGGAGGGACTGCTCGGCGACGGCCAGCCGGTGCCGAGGTGCAACTGCGGCCTGGCGGCCGACGCCGAGAGCGTCGCGTCGCTCACCGGCATCCAGAACAACCTGCTGCCGTACTGGCTTGAAGTGTTCCCTGGCCACGAGCTCGCCGACGTGGCACCGGCCAGGGCCGCGAAGCTGGTGCGCGGCTACGCGGAAGCCGGGGACCCGCTAGCGCTGCGGATCTTCGAGCAGCAGGCGATGGCCATCGGCAGGCTGTTCACGATCGCCGCCAACTTCACCGACCCCGACGTCTACTTCCTCGGTGGTGGCGTGGTCGAGGCGGCTCCGCACTTCCGTGACTGGTTCTGCGCCCTGGTCAGGCAGCACACGATGCTCAGGGACGAGCAGGCTCGGGTCGCCTCCATAGCGCTCGTTCCCGACCTGGACATGGCCGGGGCGAGAGGATCGGCGATCGCGGCGCGCGCGGCGGTGCTCTGACCGCATCCGAAACATTGCGGATAAGTTTCGTAGCGGGCTACTGTACCGCTAAGTTTTCCCGAGAAACGTCGACCGAGGAGGCCTTTTCACCGTGTCAGCCACCGACCTGGCTTCATTTCCAGCGGGCTTCCTCTTCGGGACCGCGACAGCCGCTTACCAGATCGAGGGTTCGGTGCATGCCGACGGGCGGGGCGTGTCGATGTGGGACACCTTCAGCCACACGGCGGGCAGGACCACGAACGGCGACACAGGCGACATCGCCTGCGATCACTACCTGAGGTACGACGAAGACCTCGACCTGATGACCGAGCTCGGCGTCGGCGCCTATCGCTTCTCGGTCTCCTGGCCGCGCATCCAGCCGACCGGCAAGGGACCGGCCAATGCGGAAGGCCTGGACTTCTACCGTCGCCTGGTCGATGGCCTGCGGGCCAGGGGCATAGTGCCGGCCCTGACGCTGTATCACTGGGACCTGCCGCAGCCACTCCAGGATGCGGGCGGGTGGCCCGAGCGGGAGACGGCATACCGGTTCGCTGAGTACGCGGCCATCGTCTCGCAGGCTCTCGGTGACGCTGTCGGCATGTGGATCACGCTCAACGAGCCGTGGTGCTCGGCGTGGCTGGGCTACGGCTCCGGCGTGCACGCTCCGGGCATCACCGACATCGGGCTGGCCGGCGCCGCGCACCACCACCTGCTGCTCGGCCACGGCGAGGCGGTGGCGGCGATCCGGTCTGCCGTGCCCGGCGCGCAGGTCGGGCTGTCGCTGAACCTGGGCGTGCCGCGGGCCGCCACGAGTCATCCGGACGACGTCGCCGCGGCCAGGCGGGCGGACGGGAACCAGAACCGGATGTTCCTCGACCCGCTGCTGAAGGGCAGCTACCCGGCGGACATGCTCGAGCACTACCGGAGCCGCCAGCCGGGCTTCTCGGTCGTCAGGGACGGCGACCTGGACGTGATCAGCCGGCCGGTGGATTTCCTGGGGATCAACTTCTACTCGCCGGGCACGGTCGCCGACCCGGCAAGGGCGGCAGAGGCCAACGCCGCTGGCTACTGCGTTCCCGCCGACGGGCCGGACGCGCTGGCCGCGGACCTGCGCCTGCTGTCGGTGACCAGGCCGGAGTTCAGCCAGACCCGGATGGGCTGGGAGATCGAGCCGGCCGCGCTGACCGAGCTGCTGACGCGCGTGCACGAAGAGTACGGGCCGGTACCGATACTCGTGACCGAGAACGGCGCCGCGTTCGACGACTACCTGGCGCCGGACGGTGTCGTGCGTGACCCGGGCCGTATCTCCTACCTCGAGGGGCACCTCCGCGCCGTGCTACGCGCCCGGCAGGCAGGCGCGGACGTTCGGGGCTACTTCGTCTGGAGCCTGCTGGACAACTTCGAGTGGGCGCTCGGCTACTCCAAGCGGTTCGGACTCATCTGGGTGGACTACCCGACCGGGACCCGGATCCCCAAGGACAGCTTCCGCTGGTACGCCGAGACGGTGCGGTCGAACGCGCTGGCGCCGCTGCCCGACGGGGTCGAGTCGGTGTGACGCCGGTATAACGCCGGTGCTGGTCCTGAAGCTGGTCGCAACATGCGGGCTCAGCTGGGCGACGACGGCTGAAGCACGCAGAACTCGTTCCCGTCAGGATCGGCCAGCACATGCCAGCACAAGCCGTCTTCGACGAGCGGACGCTCGGTAAGCTGCCGTGCGCCCAGCGCAAGCACGCGCGCTACCTCAGCCTCCATGTCCGCGGTACGCAGGTCCAGGTGCACGCGGTTCTTGCCGACCTTCGCGTCAGGAACGCGCTGCAGCAGGACCTCGATGCCGGCGCCGTCGGCCGGGATCAGCGCCAGATACTGGCCAGAAGACTCCCGGCGGCGGATATAGCCGAGCACCGCGGTCCAGAACTCAGCAGATCGCTGGGTGTCGGTGCAGTCGATGACGACGACGAGCTCTCCGGCCTGGTAGGGATGCGGCTTTCGTTCCATGGTGCCATTGTGCTGTGCCGAGTCCGCCGGTCGTAGCCGGCCAGGAGCCGCGGTGAAGTCACGGCCGGCCAGCTACGCTGGCGCCGGTCTCATCGGTCAGAAGCTGACCGTTTGCCAGGATGCACCGGCGTTGCTCGTACGCAGCAGCCTGGCAGGCGTCGCTGCCCCGCCGACCACGAGCCAGCCGACGGTGTGGCTCACGAACTGCAGCGAGCTCAGCGGGGCACCACCGCTGGTGCCGGCGATCGAGATCCGGACCCCGGTCTTGCCGCTGTTGGCCGAGCGGTAGACGTAGTCCAGGCCAGGCGTGATCACAGCGATGCAGACGACGTTGCTGAGCTGCGGCGCCGCGAAGCCCGCGTTATCGCCCTCCACCGGGGCGTGTCCGGTCAGGTGCTCGGTCTTGCCCCCGTTGACCGATAGCAGCACCGCCTTGATGGTGTGGAACGTGCCCTCGGCGAAGGTACACAGGAACGCCACGTGCGAGCTGCTCGACGGGGCGATCCGCGCGAGGAAGAGGCCAGCCGGGCAGCTGAACGAGTACCGGTGCCAGTGCACGCCATCCGTTGTCGCGTACAGCTGCGGGCTGGCGCCGAACCATGCCGCCCTCCCGAGGACGGCGAGGCTGGCCGACGGGGCGCTCATCGTGCCCACCCTGGCCCAGCTGTTCCGGTTGGCCGGGCTCGAATACAGCTCGTCAGTGGTGCCGTGGGCGACGACAGCGTAGACGGTGCTGGCGGACGCGGCCATCGCCTGCACGATGCCTGGCAGGGTCAGCCGCGTCCAGTGCCCGCCGCGGTCGTGCGTAGCCCAGACGGATGAGGTGCCGAACTGGTCGTAGAGCCAGCCATTCTGCCGGCTCGCGAACACGACCTGGCTGACCTTAGGCGTGGCAGTCGCCGCATTCGCCACCCAGACCTTGGGTGCGGCCAGCGTCTGCCAGCTCGCGCCGCCGTTCGACGTTGCCGCCAGCCCAGCCCGGCAGGGACTGAGCACCGTGCAGTCCACGCCGCCGAGCACGACGCCCGATGATGGCGAGCTGAAGCTCGCGGCTGACGCGTGGAAGCCGGCCGGAACCGAGGCGGACTCGTTAGCCGGCTGGCTGCCCTGGGTCCGGTCGGCTGCCTGAGCACCCGCGGCTCCCGATGCCAGCAACGCTGTTGCGGCGATGAGCGAGGTAGCCCATCGGCGGATCGTCTTCATCGTTGTTCCCCCCAGGAAATGCCTTACCTGTCGCCGGTCTGTCGCATAACGCTGAGCGTTGGCCGGCAGCTTGTCAAGGGCCTGGGAAGGCGCGTCATCCCGGCGGGGAATCGCCGGGGTCACGCCGGCCCGGATCCGGCCTGCGCTGCGTGGCAACATGCTGCGTGTGCCGACTCCCCAGTTCATACTCGACCTCCGCGCGAGGGTGGGCCACGAGCCGCTCTGGCTGACGACCGCGATCGGGGTGGTCCTCGACGGTGACGGCAGGGTGCTGCTCGGCCGCCGTTCTGACAACGGCAGGTGGGCGCTGCCCGGCGGGATCGTCGATCCCGGCGAGCAGCCGGCCGACGCCGCGGTGCGGGAGGTCTACGAGGAAACCGGGGTCGTCGCGCTACCAGAGGCGCTGACCTCGGTCACGATCTCAGTGCCGATCACGTACCCGAACGGCGACAAGGTCCGCTACCTGGAGCTCACCTTCCGGTGCCGGCCCGTGGGCGGCGAAGCCAGGGTGAATGACACCGAGTCCGTCGAGGTCGGCTGGTACGGCGTGGACGCCCTGCCGGATCTGAGCGACAGCGCGCGCGGCCTGCTCCGCGACGCGCTGGCTGGCCGGGCCGAGGCCGCCTTTACCTTCTCCGGGCTGCACGAGGTACTCGGAGTGGCGGAGTGAGCCGTCTCACACCGGGCCCGGCGGAATGACGACCCCGGCGCAGGCATTGAACCCTGTCATGGAAGACCGTAAGGATTCGCTGCCGCTGGCCGTGCTGGACTTCGTCGGCATCGAGTACGGCGAGAGCGCGGCGGCGTCGATCGCCGGCGCCGTCAGCATCGCGCAGGCGGTGGAGGCCGCCGGCTACCGGCGTTACTGGGTATCAGAGCACCACAACATGAGGAGCCTGGCGTGCAGCTCGCCCGAGCTGCTGACCGCGCACGTCGGCGCGCGCACGTCGTCGATCCGGGTCGGCGCGGCCGGGATCATGCTGCCCAACCACGCGGCGCTCAAGGTGGCCGAGACGTTCCGGACCCTGCTCGCGATGTATCCGGGACGGATCGACCTGGCGCTCGGCCGCGCGCCGGGCACCGACCCGCTGACCGCGCACGTGCTGCGGCGCGGGATGGTGACCGACCCGGCGGCTGAGTTCCCTGCCCAGGTCGGCGAGCTGCTGGCCTTCCTCGGCGACGCGTTCCCCGCCGAGCACCCGTATGCCCAGCTGGTCGCCGCACCGCTGGTCGACGAGTGGCCCGAGCTGTTCGTGCTCGGCTCGAGCCCATACGGGCCGAAGTTCGCCGCCGTGAACGGGATGAGCGCGGTATTCGCGCACCACATGAGCCCGGATATCGCGTTCGAGATGCTGCGCGACTACCGGCGTAGCTTCGTCCCGCGGACCGAGGGAGCGACGCCGTACTCCGCGATGTCGGTGCTCGCGTTCGCCTCCGACGACGAGGAGTCGGTGCTGGCCTTCGAGGCCGCCTGGACGCTCACCAGGGAGAACATCCGGCGCGGCAAGCGCGAGCCGATACCGCCAGAGCAGGTGACCGAGCTCGCGAGGTCGCCGGAGTTCAGGTCCGAGCGCCCGCAGGACGGCCGGATGGTGACCGGCGAGCCCAAGGCCGTGGCCGAGCGGCTGCTCGAGATGAAGCAGCTCGCCGAGGCCGACGAGATCGTGGTGGTCACGCCGAGCCTCGACCGCACCCGCCGCAGTGCGAGTTTCGTCGCGCTGGCGGACGCCTGGCGGCGCAACACCTGACGCGCCGATCCGAGTGCAGGCCGTCGGGATGAGCAAAATGGTAACTTCCCGCCGCCAGTCTCAACTGACGCTAGTTCAGCGGCGCACATCACGGCACACTGGTAACGGTCGCTTCGCGCCGCCGGAGCCTGCTGAGGGAGCACCGTGAAGATCGTTGACCTGACGCAGGCCATGGCCAACGGGATGCCCGTCATGGCGGGCATCGAGCCGCCGCAGTTCTCCGACCTTGCCGACGTCAGCGTTGACGGCTACGCGATGTCGCAGTACACGTTCGTGAATCACACCGGGACGCATGTCGACGCTCCCGCGCACCAGATCGCCGGGGGAGCGAGCCTGGACGAGATCCCGCTCGACCGGCTGGTGACGCACGCGGTGACCTTCGACCTCACCGGCCACGAGCCAGGACCGGTCGGCCCCGCAGACCTAGGCGGCCGGCTTGACCAGGTACTGCCAGGCGACCTGGTCCTGTTCCGCTCGGACAACGCGCGGAACTGGGGCACGGATGCGTACTGGCACGGGTGGTGCTATCCCGACAAGCTCGCGGCGCACTCCCTCATCGAGCGCGACGTCGCGGGCGTCGGCTTCGACGGCCCGTCAGCTGATCCGGTTGACACCGACGACTACGAACTGCACCGGCTCTGGCTGGGTGCAGGCAAGATCATCATCGAGAACCTGGCGAGCTTGGCCGAGCTGCCGGTTCGCTGTCGCATCGTCGTGGCGCCGCTGAAGGTGCGCCACGCCAACGGAGGGCCTGCCCGTGTGTTCGCCCTCCTCGATGACTAGCAGGACATCTCCCCGCGTCGCCTAGG
>JASIGS010000042.1 GCA_030052355.1 Streptosporangiaceae bacterium
GACAGGCGGCTCATGGGATGCTGCTCACCTCCGCGAGGGGTTCGACGTCCAGTGGTTCCGTGAGCGGGAAGTGGCAGGCAGCCTGGTGCCCGCCCGCGCTGAAGGCGCGCAGCAGCGGCTCCTGCTCGGCACAGATCTCGGCCGCACGCGGGCACCGGGTGCGGAAGCGGCAGCCCGATGGCGGCTCGCTTGCGGACGGCAGCTCACCCGACATGGCCGCGGCGTGGCGGCCCCGCCGCTTCGCCGGCGTGCCGGCCGGGATGGAGGCAAGCAGTCCTGCCGTGTACGGATGGGCCGCCTGCCGGTACACGTCATCCGCCGGCCCGACCTCCACCAGCTTGCCGAGATACAGCACCCCGATCCGGTCGGCCATGTAGCGGACAACCGAGAGATCGTGCGAGATGACGATGTAGGTCAGATGGTGCTCGGCCTGTATCCGCTTCATGAGGTTGAGCACCTGGGACTGGATAGACACGTCGAGCGCAGACACCGGCTCGTCCGCCACGATGAGCCTCGGCTCGCCGACCAGGGCCCTGGCCAGTCCGATTCGCTGACGCTGCCCGCCGGAGAACTGGTGCGGATACAGGTCGACGACGGAGGACGACAGCCCCACCTCGCCCAGCAGCTGCTGGATCCTGGCGACCTGGTCGCCCTTGGTACCGACCGACTGCGACGCAAGCGGCTCCCGGAGTATCGACATGACACGCATCCGCGGGTCCAGCGACGCGTAGGGGTCCTGGAACATGAGCTGGAAGTCCCGGCGCTTGCGGCGCATGGTCCTGCCCTTGAGCTTGGCCAGGTCCGCCCCGTCGAAGGTGACCACCCCGGTGTCCGGCTTCTCCAGCGCCATGATGAGGCGACCGATGGTGGTCTTCCCCGATCCCGACTCGCCTACCAGGCCGAAGGTCTCGCCGCGCATGATCTCCAGGCTGACGTCGGAGACCGCCTTGACCGACGCCCCCTTGCGGCGCCGGATGCCCCGCCGTATCGGGAATTCCTTGACCACGTGCCGGAGCTCGAGGAGCGGCCCGCCCGCGGTGAGCTTGGCGGCCGCCGGGCTCGCCACGGCCGGTGCCCGGGCGGGGCCGCCAACTGCGGAGCTGGCGACGGCCCCGTTCGCTTTCGGCGCGGCGGCCCGGACGGCCGGCTCAGCCAGCCCCACCGGGAAGAAGCACGCGTACTCATGCGAGCTGCCCTCGGACCGCACCGGCGGAGCCTCGGTGTCACATCTCGGCTGGGCGTACTTGCAGCGGGCGGCGAAGCGGCAGCCGGCCGGAGGGCTCGACAGGTCCGGCGGCATCCCCGGGATGCTGTACAGAACGCTGCGCCGGTCGGTATCGAGATGCGGGATCGAGTCAAGCAGCGCCTCGGCGTACGGGTGCCGCATCTGATTGAACAGCGT
This sequence comes from Streptosporangiaceae bacterium, assembly GCA_030052355.1. Next base: position 1,403 of record JASIGS010000042.1, read on the forward strand.
CCACGTGTCGCTCGACTCGGCGATCTGGCCGGCGTACATCACCATCACGCGGTCGGTCCTGTCCGCCACCACGCCCATGTCGTGAGTGATCAGGAGCATCCCCATGTTCAGCCGCTCGACCAGGTCGTCGAGCAGGCCGAGGATCTGGGCCTGAATGCTCACGTCGAGGGCGGTGGTCGGCTCATCCGCGATCAGCAGTTTCGGCTCGCAGGCGAGCGCCATGGCGATCACCGCTCGCTGCCGCAGCCCGCCGGAAAGCTGGTGCGGGTAGTCGCCGAGACGCTGCTGGGGCTTGGGCATGCCGACGAGGTCGAGCACCTCGGCGGCCCGGCGGAGCGCCTGCTGCTTGCTGGCGCCGAGGTGCACCTGCACCGGCTCGGCGATTTGCTCCCCTATGGTGGCCGTCGGGTTCAGGGCCGTCATCGGGTCCTGGAACACCATCGCGATCTGGTGCCCGCGAACCTGGCGCATCTCCCGTTCAGGCAGCGACGTGAGCTCCCGTCCGTTCAGCCTGACGCTGCCCGCGGTTATGCGCCCGCCGTGCGGGAGTACCCGCATGATCGACATGCCGGTGATCGACTTACCCGACCCCGACTCACCGACCAGCCCGACCGTCTCGTGTGCCCGGACCGTGAACGAGACGCCGTCGACGGCCTTCACGGTCGAATCGTGCGTGCGGATCTCGGCGTGCAGGTTTTCGACTTCGAGCAGGTCTGTCATCGCGTGCGCAGCCTCACGTCGAAGGCGTAGCGGATCGCGTCGCCGACCAGGTTCAGTCCAACGACGGTCAGCACGATCGCTATGCCAGCCGGATAGATGAGCCACCAGTAGCCGTCGTAGATGAAGGACAGTCCCTGGCTGAGCATGTTGCCCCAGTTCGTCGACGGCAGCGGCGGGCCGAGCCCGAGGAAGCTCAGCGCTGCCAGCAGCAAGATCGCGTTAGCCATCTCGATCGTCGTCTGCACCACGATGATGTCGATCAGATTCGGGATCAGGTGCTTGACGATCACGCGGCTTGTCGAGGCGCCGCCCACGCGCGCGGCCGCCATGTACTCCCGCTCGCGCAGGGAAAGGCACTCGCCGCGCACGAGCCGGGCGGTGATCAGCCACGAGACGAGCGCAATGATCATGATGATGACGGGGGTCGTCGGCGTGAATATCGCGGCGGCGACGAGCACGAACAGCAACGCCGGCACGGCCAGGACCGCGTCCAGGATCCTCATCATCACGCCGTCGACCCAGCCTCCGACGAACCCCGCGATGGCGCCCCACGCCGTCCCGACGGTGCTGGCGATGATCGCCGCCGCGAACCCGACCTCCAGCGTCGACCGGCCGGCGACCATCAGCCGGCCGAGCACGTCATAGCCGGATTCGTCGGTGCCGAGCAGGTGCGCCCGGCTCGGGGCCAGTGCAACCTCGCTCAGGTTCGTCATCACCTGGTTGGTGTGATAGAAAACCGGGCCGAGGAAGCTGAACAGCACCATTACCAGCAGCACCGCGCCGCCGACCACGCCCATCGGATTGCGCCAGAACGACCGCAGGGCGAGCCACCTCTGGCGGGCATCGCCCCGCTGACCAGGACGGCCGGCCGCGACGCCGGGGCCAGCGGGCAGGCCGCGGATGGTGGTGGGAGGGGTGAGGCTACTCATAACGAACTCGCGGGTCCACGACGGCGTACAAGATGTCAGCGAGCAGGTTGCCCACAACCGTGGCGATACCAACCACCAGCGTGAACCCCATGAGCAGCGGGTAGTCGCGGCTGGTCGCGGCCTTCCAGAGCAGCAGGCCCATGCCGGGATAGTTGAAGACCGACTCCACCACGATGGCGCCGCCGATAACGAACGGCAGGCTCACGCCGAACAGCGTCACCATCGGGCTGAGCACGTTGCGCAGCAGGTGCTTGCGGACCAGCCGCCACAGCGGGACGCCCTTGCCACGGGCCGTGCGGACGTAGTCCTGCACCAGGACTGTCGACGCCGATGAGCGCACGAACCGGCTGAACATGGCCACCGAGACCAGGGTCAGGGTGGCCACGGGCAAGACGAGTGCGCGGGGATCGGCCAGCGTGCTGGCCACCGTGCCGCCCTGCGGGCCTTCCGAGGGAAAGATGCGCAGCGACACCGAGAACCAGAGGATGAGCAGTGTTCCCAGCCAGAACTGCGGCATCGAGTACGCCACGAACGCAAAGCCCGTGATGACGTGGTCGACGAGCGTGTTCGAGCGGAGCGCCTGGATGATGCCGACAGGCACCGCGATCAGCATCGTGCAGATGTAGGACAGCCCGATGAGGATCGCCGTCCTCGGCACGTCCTGCGCGAGCAGCGAGCCGACGCTCTGGTTGTAGCTGTAGGAGTAGCCCAGGTTTCCGTGGAAGACCCGGTCGATGTAGTGGAGATACTGCACCATCACCGGCAGGTTGTAGCCGTTCTCGACGGTGAACTCGTGCACCTCCACCGACGTCGCGCCGGGGCCGAGGAACGCCCGGGCCGGACCTCCGGGTAGCAGCTGCACGAGCAGGAACACGATGAGCGTCACGCCGAACACCACGACGACTGCCTGGCCTAGGCGCCGCAGCAGGAAAGCGGTCATCTTGGTGCTGCCCCCGTCCCGTGACGCCTGGCCGGGCTTCGCAGAGCGGCCACCCGGGCCGCGCGGCTGGGCTCGGCCCAGCCGCGCGGCCCGCGCGCGGAAGCGCGGTAACCGGTCACTTCGCGTAGTACCAGTCGGTCGTGTTCTCGTACCCGCTGGCCGCGAACAGGACGCCCTTCAGGTTCTTGCTCACCACGTTCAGCCCGTAGGTGGTCAGCGTCCAGATCACCGGCAGGTTCTCGGTCACGTAGGTGTCGTAGGCCTTGATCGAGCTCACCGCGTTGGGTGACCTCTCACTGGCCTCGAGCAGCGACTGGAACTCCGTGCTGTTGAAGTTCGTGTCCTCCGTCACCCAGTCGCCCGTCGCGTACGGGGACGTGTAGCCGCCCGAGTAGCCCTCGGCGTTCCACGTCCCGAGCTGCCAGCTGCTGGCCGGGCAGGACGTCGTGTCGATGCACTCCGTCAGGGTGGCGACGACGGTCTGGAACGGCGCCGACGAGACATTCAGGACGATGCCCGCCTGCGCGGCGTCGCTCTTGAAGTTGGCGACCTCCTCATCGAGGAACGTCTGGCCGGTGTCGTACTCGAAGTTGAACACGAGCTGACGCCCGGCCGGGATGCCGGCACCGCAGTCGTCGGCCGCCGTCCCCGGGCGGACACACGTGGCCGCCCCGCTGGCCGGGATCTTCCAGCCGTGCGCCTCGAGCAGGCTGCGAGCCGAGCTGATGCTGAACGGGTACGGATCGGTCTCCTGGGCGGTCGCGATGAACTGGGAAGCAGGCTTCGGCGGGATCGGGCCGTAGACCGGGTAGCCAGCCTTCTCGTCGCCCAGGTAAGCGTCCGCCTGGCCGGTCCCGTCTTCCAGGTGCTGGAGAGCCTGGCGGAAGTAGAGCTGGCTCACGATCGGCCCGGTCACCGGGTTCTTGAAGTTCAGGTTGTCGAACCCGATGTGCCAGTACGGCGACGTCGTGAGCTGGTAGTCGGACGACAGCCTGCTCAACTGCGGCAGGTCTTCGGGCGGAATCGTGCCGATGTTGATCTCGTTCCCGGTCAGTAGCGCGTTGAACTCGGCACTGTCCGTCGTGTAGATCGTCTCCACGAACTCGCTGATCAGCGGCTTCGACGGGTAATCGGGGTTCGGCACGAAGCTGTCCGGGCCGGTGGTGGCGCGGAAGCTCTTGATTTCCCAGGGTCCGTCGACGACCTTCCAGAGCGGGTTGGTGGCGTAGTTGGCGGTGTCCGACGACTGCGCCGTCAGGAACTTGTAGACCGCCTGCGCACCGGAGGCCGTCTCGTCATAGTTGCCGATCGCCCCGCTCGCCGAGGTCTTGTCCCAGGCCTGCTGCGGGAGCGCGTACCAGTCCGAGAGCTGGTCATCGGTAAACCACGTCGGGTTGTACGAAGCAGTCAGGTTGACGACCAGCGTGGTCGCGTTCGGGGTCGTGAAGCTGCTGACGTTGTCCGGGAACTCGCCCGGCGTATAGCCGCCCCAGTCGTCCTTGTTGGCCTTGGCCAGGTTGATGAAGAAGCCGACGTCCCGGCTGGTGACCGGCTGCCCGTCCGACCACTTCAGGCTCCGCAGCCGGATCGTGACGGTCTTGTCGCCGTTGCTGTACGTCGGCGGGTACGCGAGGCTCTCGCTGGTATCGATGCCGGTGTTGTTGAGCGTGTAGAGCGGGAGGTACATGAGCCAGTTGAACCGCTCGGTGTTCGTTCCCGAGCCTTCCCCTGGCGGCGTCATCGGGAAGACGTAGCTCGGTGCCACGCCGACGATGCCTTCGGTGACCGTTGTGTTGTTGCTTGAGCTACTGGCCGCTGGTGCCGGCGACGACCCACACCCTGCTGTGACCGCCGCGGCGGCCAGCACCGGGATGACGAGTGCGGCGGTCCTCCGCCAGCGCGCCGCCGCAGCGGGTCTCTCGGTTCGGGGCTGCATTACAGACTTCTCCTTGTTGCTATCTGGACGAGCGTGCTGATATCGAGCGGACGAGCTCGGGAGCGGCCACGCTGCCGCGCAGGAAGGCGAGGATCTCTCCCCAGGACTCGACGCTGGCGTGCGCGTTTCCTGCGAGCGAGCCCCCGTAGGCGTAGGTGTGTCCCGACACCGGGTGCGCAGCGCGCCGGGATACCGGCAGGCCCGCCGGGATCGCGAAGCTGTGCCCGGCGTCGGGGTAGCTGATGTGCCGGACCGGATGCGCGGCGCCGTGAGCGCTGGCGCGCCGTACCGCGATGTCTGCCAGCGTCGTCGACGGCCACATCGCGTCGTCCTCTCCCGACAGGAGCAGGACAGGGCCGCCGCAGTTCTCCACCGGGATCTCCGCCGCGGCGAGTTCCTCGCTGGACGCGGCGGCCAGGCGCCATTCGAACCCGGGCGTCAGGACGATGCCGCCGTCGCGAACCGGGAGGTCCGCCGCGTCCTTCCCACCGCCCCTGAGCGGCGTGACCGGCTGCCCGTTGACCGTCCACGCCACCGAGTCCCGCCTGGGCTCCTTGCTGAGCCCGCCCCACACGACCCCGCTCGGCACCTTTGCCACGACGGCCGAGATGTGTTCGGGATACGTCGACCCGAGCAACAGCGCGAGCTCGCCGCCTCGCGAGCCGCCCATCACGGCGATGCTTCCGACGCCCTGGCCGACTTCGGCCCGCAGCCAGTCGATCGCCTCGAGGAAGTACTCGAGCGGGATGTCGACGAGGTCGGCCGGCAGGTCCTCGTACCTGAAGTAGGCGAGCGCGAGTGCCGCGAACCCGTGGCTGGCCAGCAGCGCTGCTGACGATGTCACCCCGCCGAGCCCGCCGAGCCCGCCGCCGGACCCGGAGAACACGATGACGGCCGGAAGCGGGCCTTCCCGGCCGGGGACGAAGAGGGTGCCGCGCAGGCGGCCAGACCGGACGGCGAGCACACGGACCGACGGGTCGAGCTTTCTTCGCACGACCGTCGCCGAGTCCTCCCAGTTCCGGCCGGTGGCGGTAACCGATACGGTCCACGAGCCCAGCAGGTCCGGATCCTCCGGTACCTCCGGGCGCGCGACGGACCACCACAGCCCGTACGGCTCGATGCCCGAGTACGTGCCTCCCGCGCTCGGCAGCCGGGCTGGATCCACGATCCCGTCCGGTGGCGCGACGAACTGGCCCTCGGTCGTCACCCGCTCGTCGCCGATACTCCACGAGGCCCGCACGGCGACCGTCTCGCCGGGTGTGCAGCCCACGACCGTGAAGCCGACAGGCTCGTCAACCTGAACGGCCGGCTTGTCGATCAGGATCCGGCCGCTCATCGAGACGCACCACCCGCGACGGCTGACTCGGCGGCGACCTTCGCGAAGCGATTCGGCGGCTTCGGGAGGTCGAGATGGTCGCGGAACGTGGTGCCCGAGTACTCCTTGCGGAAGAGACCCCGCCGCTGGAGTTCCGGGATCACGAGTTCGGTGAAGGCTTCGACCGAGCCGGGCACGAAGTTCGGGAACACGTTGAAACCGTCACAGGCTTCTTCCACGAACCACTTCTCGATGTGGTCGGCCACCTGCTGTGGGTTACCGACCAGACCGCGCGGCAACGATGCCGGTTTCTTCGGATCCATGTGCTGCTGCCCGAGGGCGCCCGAGCGCGCCCGCTGGCCGGCGACCGCCTCGGCGACCTTCGGCCGCAGGTCCTCGAGCCGGTCGTGGATGGCATTCGCCTCCGCGGTCGTCTCGGCGACCGTGACCTGGAGGCCGGGCAGGATCTGGATCTCGCTGGGAGCGCGGCCGTAGGCCAGTGCGCGGGTCTTGATGTCCGCGTAGTACTCCTTCGCGGTCTCGATGTTCGGGCCAGCCGCGAAGATGACATCCGCCTCCCGGGCACCGAGCTGGCGGGACCGCTCTGAGGTGCCAGCGTGGAGCAGGACCACCTGGCCTTGCGGCGGACGCGCCACGTTCAGCGGGCCCTCGACGCCGAAGTACGTGCCGTGATGGTGGATCGCGTGCACCTTCGACTCGTCGACGAACTGGCCGGTCTCGCGGTCGCGGACGAAGGCCTCGTCTTCCCAGCTGTCCCACAGGTCACGGACCGTGTCGACGAACTCGTCCGCCCAGTCGTACCGCTTTTCCGTCTCCCAGTGCTCGTCCCGGCTGAAGTTGGCAGCGGCGATTGCATCGGCGCCGGTCACCAGGTTCCACGAGGCCCGCCCCTTGCTCAGGTGATCGAGCGAGGCAAACAGGCGCGCCAGCGTGTAGGGGTCGTAGTAGGTGGGATTGGCGGTGACGACGATGCCGATGTGGCTCGTCGCGGCGGCGATAGCCGAGCCGGCCACGAAGGGCTCGAGCCGGGACATCTGCGCTGGATTCGTCGCGGCGAGAGCAGGGTCGGTAGCCAGGCGATCGCCCAGGAACAGGAAGTCGAACTTGGCGTCTTCGACGATCCTGGTCGTGTTCTGGATGAACCCGATGTCGTACGCGCCGTCAGCCTTCGAGCCCGGATAGCGCCATCCGGCCGGATGGGTACCCGTCGCCCAGAACATGAGGCCGAAGTGCAGCTGCCGGTTCGGGTCGTCGGCGCTGAAGCGGGTCATGACGCCACGCTCGCCGTGCTCTTGGCTGCGAACCGGCTCTCCGGGCGGGCGAGGCCGAGGTGCTCACGCAGGGTCGAGCCCTCGTACTCGAGCCTGAACAGGCCCCGCCGGCGCAACTCGGGGACGACAAGCTCCACGAAGGCGGTCAGCTGCTCGATCAGGAACGCGGACTGGATGTTGAAGCCCTGCGACGCGCCCGCCACGAGCCACTGCTCGATGTAATCGGCGATCTCGCTGGGGCCGCCGACCACCAGGTGGCCGCCGACGATGTAGGTGTACAGGAGATCTCGCCACGTCAGGTCTCGTCCAGTGACCCTGCCGGTGCGCGCCGATGCGGTCGCCGCGAGCCTGCTTCCGGCCGGGCCGAGAGCCTTCTCCGTGCCGGGCGGGATCACCGAGTCGAGTGACTCCGCGGTGACGTCGACGCCGATGCGCTGCGAGAGCGCACCGAGGTTGCGGTAGCCCTGCGGGACACCCTCCCGGAGGCCCGCCGCGTCCGCGCCGTTGGCGACCAGCCAGCCGTCCGGCCCGCGGCCGCCGTACCGGACGTCCTCATCGAGGACGATCAGCGCGTTGAGTTCGTCGTAGATCGCGCGCGCCGCTTCGAGCGTGCCGCCCACGATCGGGGTCAGTCCCGGCAGGACGAAGATCTCCTTCGGGTTCCTGCCCGCCGCCGCGGCACGCCGACGGATGTCGGCCGAGTACTCCACGCCCTG
>JASIGS010000043.1 GCA_030052355.1 Streptosporangiaceae bacterium
GTCGAGCTAGTAGGTCGCTGGGCAGCACTACGTGACGGCCGCGCGTTGCTCTCGGGCGGCCTCCGCAACATGTTCATGCTCGCGGACCTCAAGATGAACCGTTTGCTGGACACCTTCGACGATTGGGCCCTGGCTGACGGGCGCCGCGACGCTGAGATCGAACCTCGCCAGCGGTTCGAGCCCACGGGCGTGCCCAAGTCGACGCGGTTGCAGCTAGACCTGGGAAGCGGCGAGATTCGCTCCATCGTCTGGGCAACAGGCTTCCGGCCCGACTACAACTGGCTCCAGGTGCCCGTGGTCGGCCCGAAGGGCCAGCTGAAGCACGATGGCGGAGTGGTCGGCAGCGCGGGCCTGTACGCGCTGGGACTGCCCGTGCTGCGACGGCGGAAGTCCACGTTCATTTACGGCATTGAGGACGACGCGCGCGACGTAATTGATCACCTTGACCGATACCTGGCCGCAAGTCGACGGTCCTGACCGGCAAGCCCTGGGCGACCCACAAGGCGCTCAGACCTCCTGATCAGAGGGGCTGGACGGTGAAACCCAGCTTCCCGAGCACCTTGACCGCGCCCGATTTCCCGCCCTCGAAGTCGCCGGGAGCGAGCCGCTGGCCGGTGGCGAACTCGTAAGCCGTGCCGAGGATCGCCTTGTGCGGATAGTGGCGCTTTTCCCAGACCAGCTCGTAGGTTCTGCTCGGCCCGAAGCCGTGCTGGGCGAAGAACTGCTCGGCGCCCAGCCGGTCGAACTCTCCTATCGCGCGTACCACGTCGTCACGAGTCACGTCGTCCCACGCCACCATCTCTGTCGCCTTCTTCCTTCAACTGCCTGCGAGTTCAGCCTGCGAGTTCAGCCAGCCCCGTACCGGTCGATGATCTGGTTGGCGATCGCGTCGAGGTCTTTGCCGATGTAGTTCGGCTGCGGGCCGACGTCGAGCGGAGCGTTGCCCGCGCGGAGGATCAGCCCGGCCTGCCAGCCGGCCGACTGAGCGCCAATGGTGTCCCAGACATGGCACGCGACCAGGCAGATGTCGCCAGGATCTAGCTGGAGTGCAGCGGCGACGGAGTGATACGCCTCCTGCGCTGGCTTATGCCGCTTAACGGTCTCGTCGACGCTAAATCGGTGTTCGAACACGTCGATCACGCCGGCGCGCTCCAGTTGCCGACCGGCGATCTCGAGCGTGTTGTCGGTCAGCGTGAATAGGCGGAAGCCGTGGTCGCGGAGCCGCCGGAGGGCCGCAGGTACCTCCGGGTGCGGCGGCATCGAGGCGAACCGGTCCGTCAGCTCGGCGGCGTCCGCGTCACTGATCCGCAGGTCGCGGGTCGCCGCCAGCATCCGGAGCACCGCGCCGCCGATGTCGGTGAACGGCACGTAGACGCCGCTAAGCGTGAGCGCCTCGGAGTAGGTGATCAGGTTCGCGAACCACAGCCGCATGGCGGCCGGATCGTCGAAGATCCGGTCGAACGTGGGCCGGATCGCGTCAAGGTTCAGCAGCGTTTCGTTAACGTCGAACACGATGACCGGGCGGTCAGGCATGGTGGACTCCTCCAGATCAGCTTTGTTACGCGGCCGCCGCGACGTCGCGCACGGCATCGAGGATGATGTCGACTACTTCAGCGGGTGCGGTGACCAGCGGCGCGTGGTCGACCGGCCGCGTGCGAGCACGGGCGCCCATCCGCTCGGCTGTGAAGAGCTGTGTTTCCGGGCTGATCATGCGGTCGTTCTCGGCTATGAGTACCCAGCTCGGTCCGTCCTTCCACAGCGGCCGCTCCACCGGGGCTCCTAGGCAGGCCGCGTTGATGGGGCGCTGCACGGCGGCCAGGATCGCGTGCTCATCCGCCGACGCGTCCGGAGCGAAGGCGTCGGCGAACGCCTGGCCGGGCAGCCATACCAGCCCGTAGTCGTCAGGCTTCAGTTCCGGCGCGCTCGGGTGCGGCTGGCCGCGGTAGAAGACGTCGCTGACGGTCTCACCTTCATCTGGCGCAAGCCCGGCGATGTAGACCAGGGAAGCGACCTTGGGGTCCCGGGTCTCGGCGATGACAGCGCCTGCATACGCGTGGCCGGCCAGCACGACCGGGCCATCGAGCCGCTCCAGAACCCGGCCCACCGCCGCGACGTCATCGGCTAGGGACGTGAGTGGCAGTGGTGCTGCGACTACTTTCAGGCCGGCCGCCGTCAACGGGCCGATCACCTTGGCCCAGCTCGATCCGTCGGCCCAGGCGCCGTGCACGAGCACGACACTGAGGTTGCTGTCAGGCACGCCTTCTCCCGTTCATGACTCCCGTCGCTCCAGCGTTCATGCCAGGGTCCGTTCGAGGAACGGACGGATGTAGCTGGCTGTCGTTTCGAGCTGGCTCTCGAGCAAGAAGTGGCCTCCGTCGAGCAGATGCACTTCGGCGTGGTGTGCGTCCGCGGTAAACGCGCGTGCGCCGTCCGGACCGAAGATCTCGTCGTTGCGGCCCCAGACGGCCAGCAGCGGTACCCGGCTATCGCGCAGGTAAGCGTGTAGATACGGGTAAAGCCGGAGGTTGGTCGCGTAGTCGGCAAGGAGGCTGAGCTGGATCTGGTCGTTGCCCGGCCGCGAGACGAGCGCGAAGTCGTGACACCAGGTGTCCGGGCTGACCACACTCTGGTCTGGCACGCCGTGCAGGTATTGCCAGCGGATGGCGTCCAGCGTGAGGGCGTCGCGGAGCGCCCGCTCGGTCTCGGGATTCTGCTCCTGCCAGTAGTCCCGCACTGGCTTCCAGAAGGCCTCGACGAAGCCGGCCTCGTATCCGTTCCCGTTCTGGGTCACGATCGCCGTGACCGCGGCCGGGTCGTCGAGCGCGAGCCGCCAGCCGATCGGCGCCCCGTAGTCATGCACGTACATCGCATAGCGGGTGATGCCGAGCTGCCGGAGCAGCGCAGCGGTCAGGCCCGCGAGCGCGTCGAAGGTATAGCCGAACTGGTCGGCGGACGGAGTCTCAGACAGGCCGAAGCCCAGGTAGTCCGGGGCGATCACGTGATACTGCCCGGCCAGCACCGGGATGAGGTTCCGGAACATGAAGGAGCTGGCAGGGAAGCCGTGCAGCAGCACCACCGCGGGCGCACTGGGCGGTCCGGCCTGCCGGTAGAACAGCCGGCGCCCCTCTACGGCTGCATAACGGTAGTGGACGGTCGTCATCGGCGCTTCCGCCGGAGGCTAGGCCAGCACCGGGCGCTGCGGTCGCAGCCGCTGACAGCCGTGGCGATGGCTGTTGGTGTTATGGCTGGCATAGCTCGAGCCTGCGGGCGACATGGAGCTCTTCGAATCCCCCGGTGGCTAGCCAGTTCGGTAGCGCCCCAGCCGGGCGTCGCCGCCGGCATCTGCCAGCCAGTCAACTGCCCTTGCCCGGTCAGCGAGCTCGTCGGTCGCCACGCCGTCCATGACCGGGGTGGTGTTGACTAGCGTCGTGGTCGCAAGGGCGAACCGGACGAGGAAGCGGTCATGCCATCCGGAAACCGTCGATATCCGACCGATGCGGCATCCACCGTGCGCAGCCAGTCACTGACGCCGGCAGGTCCGCCAGTACTGGTCGGCCGCGACCGTCTGTGCCGCGAACTCGACCAGCTCGTTGCTGCCGTCGGGGCGGGCCGGAGCAGGGCACTCGTCCTGCGCGGCGAGCCAGGGATTGGGAAGACGGCGCTGCTCGACTACCTGGCCGGACACGCGCCCGACTGCCGCGTGGAGCGTGCCGCTGGTGTTGAGTCGGAGCTGGAACTGGCATTCGCTGGCCTATATCAGCTCTGCGCGCCCGTGCTGGGCCATCTCGACAACGTGGCTGAGCCGCAGCGCGGGGCGCTTCGGACCGCGCTGGGCATTAGCGCCGGTCCGGCACCAGATCGTTTTCTTGTCGGCCTGGCTGTCCTCAGCCTGCTGTCCGACGCCGCCGAGGAGAAGCCGCTGCTCTGCCTGGTCGACGACGCCCACTGGCTGGATCAGGCTTCCGCACAGGTGCTGACCTTCGCCGCCCGGCGGCTCGGGGCAGAGTCAGTCGGTCTCGTCTTCGCCACGAGCGTGCAGACCCGTTGGCTAGCAGCACTTCCGGAGCTCGTCGTCGGCGGCCTGCGAGATGACGACGCTCAGGCGCTGCTTGACCCGGTGCTCGGAGGCCCAATGGACGCGCAGGTCCGCGATCAGATCCTCGCCGAGGCACGTGGTAACCCGCTGGCCCTCATCGAGCTGCCTCGCGGGCTGGCCCGGGCACAGCTGGCCGGGGGATTCGGATTTCCTGGCGCTATGGGCCTCAGCAGCAGCACGGAGGAGAGCTTCCGGCGGCGCCTTGAGGACCTCCCAGCAGCGACCCGCAGTTTGCTGCTGCTGGCGGCCGCCGACCCTACTGGTGACGCAGCACTGGTATGGCGCGCGGCATCCCTCCTCGGCATCGGCGCCGAGGCAGCCGTTCCCGCCATCGAGGCTCGCCTGGCCGAGTTTGGCGCCAAGGTACGGTTTCACCATCCGCTCGTGCGCTCGGCCATTTACCAGTCAGGGTCGGTGCGGGAAACCCGGCGGATGCATGCCGCGCTGGCACAGGTGACCGACGCCGGGCTGGACCCCGACCGGCGGGCATGGCACCGCGCGCAGGCTGCTGACGGGCCGGACGCGGACATAGCTGACGAGCTGGAACGATCGGCCGACCGTGCTCGGTCCCGTGGCGGCGTCGGGGCGGCAGCGGCGTTCCTTGAGCGCTCGGCGATCCTGACACTGGCGGCGCCGCAGCGGGCCAGCCGTGCGCTGGCCGCTGCCGAGGCAAAGCTGCAGGAGGGGGAGGTCGGCGCGGCACGCGAGCTGCTGGCCATGGCAGAAGCTGGGTCAGTCAGTGAGGCAGCGCAGGCACGGGTCGAGCTGCTCCGGGCCCGGATCGAGTTCGCCGCGAACCGCGGCCGCGGCGCGCCGAGCATGCTGCTGACCGCAGCCAGGCGCCTCGAGCCCGTTGACTCCGCGCTGGCCCGCTCGACATACCTGGACGCGCTTTCCGCTGGCGTCTTCGCCGGACAGCTTGCAAGCCCGGGGAGCGGTCTCTGGGAGGTGGCGCGCGCCGCCTTGACTGCGCCTCCGCCGGCCGGTCCGCAGCGTGCACCCGATCTTCTTCTCGATGGCCTGGCCGCCTATTACACCGACGGGTACGCCGCCGCAGTGCCCGTCCTGCGGAAGGCTCTGGCAGCGTTCGGGGCCGGCATGTCCGTCGAGGAAGAGCTCCGCTGGCTCTGGCTCGCCTGCCTCACCGCGGTGCACATCTGGGACGACGCTGGCTGGGACCGGATGTCAGCGCGGTACCTGGCACTAGTCCGCCAGACCGGAGCCCTCGGCGAACACCCGCTGGCGCTCAGCATGCGCGCTCACCGGCTACTGCTCGCCGGCCAGCTGACGGCGTCCGAATCACTGGTTGCGCAGGCGCAGGCCGCGACCGAGGCGACCGGCGGCACGCTAGCGCCGTACGGGGCGCTGTCCCTGGCCGCGCTGCAAGGCGACGAGGCCGCCGTGGCCGCGCTGGTCGATGCCGCCGCACCAGAGGCGACCGAGCGCGGCGAGGGAGCGGGCATGACCGCGGCCGGGATGGCCAGTGCGCTGTTGTACCTCGGTCTCGGCCGCTACCAGGAAGCAGTGCCGAGCGCACAACTGGCCACCGCGGGCCCGGGAACCATTGCCACGCCGCCGTGGGCCATCGCTGAACTCATCGAGGCGGCCGTACGTACCGGCAAGACCGACCTCGCGGCGGATGCCTATGAACGGCTCGCAGAGATGACCGACGCCAGCGGCACCGACTGGGCGCTAGGAATCCAGGCGCGGTCTCAGGCGCTCCTGAGCGAAGGCGCGCACGCTGACGCGCGGTACCGTGAGGCGACGACCCGGCTCCAGCGGACCGGGCTTCGCATCTGCCTCGCCCGGGCTCACCTGCTATACGGGGAATGGCTGCGCCGCGAACGCCGGCGCACTGACGCCCGCGAGCAACTCCGGACCGCGTTCGGAATGCTGGATTCGATGGGCGTGGCGGCGTTCGCGGAGAGAGCCAGGCGAGAGCTCCAGGCCACTGGGGAGACCGCCCGCAAGCGTGCCGTCGGCTCGCGGACCGACGAGCTGACCGCGCAGGAAACGCTGATAGCCCGGCTCGCCCGGGACGGCCTCTCGAACCCGGAGATCGGCGCCCGGCTCTACCTGAGCCCGCACACCGTCCAATACCACCTGCGCAAGGTCTTCGCCAAGCTCGGCATCACAGCACGCAGCCAGCTGGACCGCGTCTTGCCCGACTGACTCGCCCGGATACTGAACTCCCTGTGCTCTTGGTCTTAGCTGGCTGCGGCCATGGCGGAGATCAGCTCATAGCCGACGTGCGCGGCAGCGATACCAGTGATCTCCGCGTGGTCGTAGGCGGGTGCGACCTCCACGATGTCCGCTCCGACGAGGGTCACGGTCGATAGCGAGCGCAGTGCCACCAGCAGCTCTCGCGCGCTCAGACCGCCTGCCTCGGGCGTGCCAGTGCCCGGAGCGTGCGCGGGGTCGAGCACGTCGATGTCCACCGAGACGTAAACGGGCCTGCCGCCCAGACGGGCATGCATACGCTCGAGGAGCCCGGTCACGCCTATCGACTCGACCTCGGGGCAGCTGATGATCCGGAAACCCAGCACCGAGTCGTCGGTGAGATCGGACGCTGCATACAGCGGTCCGCGAATGCCGACGTGTACCGAGTGCTCGCGGTCGATCAGCCCCTCCTCTGAGGCCCGGCGGAACGGAGTTCCGTGGGTGTATGCGGCGCCAAAATACGTGTCCCACGTGTCCAGGTGCGCGTCGAAGTGCAACACGGCGACGGGTCCGTGGCGGCGGGCGGCGATCCGCAGCAGCGGCAGCGCGATCGTGTGGTCGCCGCCGAGGGTGAGCAGGCGCGCGCCCCCAGCCGTGAGAGCACTGGCGCCCGCCTCTACGCGGCCGATGGCTTCGGTGATGTCGAATGGGTTGACGGCGATGTCCCCGGCGTCAGCCACCTGAAGCCGGGCGAAGGGCGCGACTCCCGCGGCCGGGTTGTACGGACGGAGCAACTTGGACGACGCGCGGATGTGCGCGGGACCGAACCGCGCCCCCGGCCGGTAGCTCACACCAGAGTCGAACGGGAC
>JASIGS010000385.1 GCA_030052355.1 Streptosporangiaceae bacterium
GTGCTGGCCGACGACGACGAGGCGGCCAAGATCTGGCACGACGCCGTCGGCATCCCGGAGGCCAGGATCCAGCGCCGCGGGCTGGCAGACAACTACTGGCACATGGGCGTGCCCGGCCCCGGCGGGCCGTGCTCGGAGATCTACTACGACCGCGGGCCCGAGTACGGCCGCGAGGGCGGGCCCGAGGCCGACGAGGATCGCTACCTCGAGGTGTGGAACCTGGTCTTCATGCAGTACCAGCTCGGCACCGTGCGGTCCAAGGTCGATTTCGATGTCGTCGGCGATCTGCCGTCGCGCAACATCGACACCGGCATGGGCATGGAGCGGATGGCCGCCCTGCTGCAGGGCGTGGACAACATCTACGAGATCGACACGATGTGGAAGGTGCTCGAGCGCACGGCCGAGCTAACCGAACAGCGCTACGGCGTCGACCACGGCACGGATGTGGCGCTGCGAGTGGTGACCGATCACGTGCGCACCGCGGTGATGCTGGTGGCAGACGGCGTCATACCGTCCAACGAGGGCCGGGGCTACGTGCTGCGCCGGATCCTGCGCCGGAGCGTCCAGAAGCTCAGGTTGCTGTCGGGCGCCCAGCGTGGCGGCCGCGGCGGCGCAGACGAGCGGTTCATGCACGAGCTGTCCTCGGTGGCCATCCGCGCGCTCGGCGCGCAGTACCCCGAGCTGATCAGGGACGCGCCGAACATCCACACCGTGATCGACGCCGAGGAGGCGGCATTCCTGACGACGCTGCGGACCGGCAGCGCGATATTCGACGCCGCCGTCGAGGAAACCAGGCGGAAGAGCAGCACGACGATCAGGGGTGACCAGGCGTTCCAGCTGCACGACACGTACGGGTTCCCCATCGACCTCACCCTGGAGATGGCCGCGGAGCAGGGACTGCAGGTCGACGAGGCCGAGTTCCGCAGGCTGATGGCCGAGCAGCGGCAGCGGGCCAAGGCCGACGCGGCGGGGAAGAAGACGGGCAACGCCGACATCTCCGTGTTCGCCCGGGTGCTGGAGCGCGCGGGGCGGGTGAACTTCACCGGCTACGACGAGGTCGCGACGGACGCGATGGTGGTCGGCCTCATAGTCGCGGGCACGGCGGCCGCGGCGGCCTCGGCGGGCACCGCGGTCGAAGTAGTACTGGACCGTACCCCGTTCTACGCCGAGGGCGGCGGCCAGCTGGCCGACGCAGGCGTGATCACGGCGGCGGGCAGCGGTGCTGGCGACGGCGCGGTCATCGAGGTGACCGACGTGCAGACGCCGGTCCCTGGCCTGGTCGTGCACCGGGGTGTCGTCGCGGAGGGCGAGATCGTCGTCGGGGACGCCGTGTACGCGGAGATCGACACCGAGCGCAGGCGCGCGATCTCCCGTTCGCACACCGCAACCCACCTGGTGCACCGCGCGTTCCGCGGAGCGCTCGGTGAGTCCGCGGCGCAGGCCGGGTCGGAGAACGCGCCCGGCAGGTTCAGGTTCGACTTCACCGCGCTCGGCGCGGTGCCGGCCTCGGTGCTGCTGGCCGCCGAGGAAGAGGTCAACCAGGTACTGATCAACGACCTGGAGGTGCGCGCTTTCCACACCTCGATCGACGAGGCCAGGGCGATGGGCGCGCTCGCGCTGTTCGGCGAGAAGTACGGCGAGCAGGTCCGGGTGGTGGAGGTCGGGGAGTACTCCCGCGAGCTGTGCGGCGGCACGCACGTGGCCCGCTCCGGAAACCTCGGGCTGGTCAAGATCCTCGGCGAGTCGTCCATCGGGTCGGGCGTGCGCCGGGTGGAGGCCCTGGTCGGCATCGACGCGTTCCGGTACCTGGCCAGGGAGAGCATCCTGGTCAGCCAGCTGTCCGAGCAGCTCAAGGCGCGCCGGGAAGAGCTTCCTGAGCGGATCGCCGGGCTCGTCGGCAGGCTCAGGGACGCCGAGCGCGACCTGGACCGGCTCAGGTCGGCGCAGCTTCTTGGCGGCGCGGCTGAGCTCGCTGGCGGCGCCGAGGACGTGCAAGGCGCGGGTTACGTGGCCTACCGGGTTCCTGACGGCGTCGCGGCGGACGGGATACGCAAGGTGGCTCTCGACGTGCGCGGCCGGATACCTGCCGATCGGCCGGGCGTGGTGTCCGCGATCGGCGTCACTGACGGTCGGCCGACGGTGGTCGTGGCGGTGAACGACGCGGGGCGGGCGCGCGGCTTGCGAGCGGGCGCCCTGGTGCTCGCGGCGGCCGGTGCGCTCGGCGGCCGTGGCGGCGGCAAGGATGATGTCGCCCAGGGCGGTGGGGCGCCGCTCGGCGATGACGCCGGCGAGTCAGTGAACAGTGCGTTTAACGCTGTTCGTGTGCTAATTGGGGACATTATGGGTGGCGGTGCCGTAGGGTGAAACCGTGTCGCCGCCGATCTGTGTCCTCGACGAGACGTCCAGGGGTGTATTTGACGCCCCCAAGGCCCTTACTGCCCGCCGGAGCGCCGTCATGAGGCCAGGAGTCCGGATCGGCGTTGATGTGGGCTCCGTGCGCATCGGGATCGCCAGAAGCGACGCGGGGGCCGCGCTGGCCTCGCCGCTCGGGACCGTGCGCCGGGGGCCGGAGGCCGTGGGCGAGGTTGCGAGGCTAGCGGCAGAGAACGAGGCTATCGAGGTCGTCGTCGGCCTGGCGGTCGGCCTCGCTGGCCGCGAGGGCAAGGCGGCCGCGGAGGGCAGGGCCTTCGCGGCGGCGCTGGCAGGGAAGGTCACTCCGGTCCCGGTCCGGCTGGTGGACGAGCGGTTCACGACGGTGCTCGCGCACGCGGCGCTGCAGAACACCGGCCAGGACTCGCGGGCCCGGCGCGAGAAGGTGGACAAGGTGGCCGCGGCGGTTCTGCTGCAGGGGGCGCTGGACGCGGAGCGTTCGACGGGTGAGCCGGCTGGTCAGCTGGTGACGGCAGGAGGCGCTACGCGATGAGCAGCGGCTACGACGACTGGTCGGGGCAGCGGACCCGCCGGAGGAACTCCGGTGGTCACCGCCGCCAGGACGACAGCTTGCCGGGCGGTCAGGATCAGTACGGGCAGCAGGGTGCCTATCCCGGTGAGGACCCCTACGGCCAGTCCGGCCAGTCCGGCCCTTACGAGCAGCCCGGGGAGTACAGCCAGTCCGACCCGTACGACCAGCCCGGTTCGTATGGCCCCTCTGGCCCCTCTGGCCCATATGACCAGCCGGACTCCTACGGTCAGGGCGACCCGTACGGGCAGACCGACCCCGGCCGGGAGGCCTACCAGGGCGACTACCCGGGACGCGGGGGCTACCAGGGCGGCGAGTCTTACGGTGCTGATCCCTACCAGGGCGGCGGCTACCCGCAGACCGGCTATGACGCCCCGGTGGCTACGACCAGCAGGACTATGGCCAGCATCCCGACGCCGGCGCTGACTACTACGGCGCCGATGCCGCTGGCGGCTACGACTCGGCGGGGTACGACACCGGCGAGCGGTCAGGCGGCGGCTACCGCGACGCCTACAACGGCCGTGATGCGTACAACGGGCGAGCCGGCTACGACGACGGC
>JASIGS010000386.1 GCA_030052355.1 Streptosporangiaceae bacterium
GGAGGAGAACCTTCGGCCAGGCGTCCGCGCACTCCAGACGCGCCTGCCCTTCGTGCTCGACGGGCCACCTCGACAGCACGGCGTTTCCCGAGAGGTAGCCGTCCGGTCCTGCTGCGCCGCCGAATGCCGCGGACCACTCACCGGGCAGCGACGACGCCAGCCAGCTGGAAACGTCCCGTCCGTCCTCCTGGCGGCACTCCTGGAGACAGATGACATCGGGACTCTCGGCGGCGATCCACGCCGCGAGTTCTTCCCAGCGCTGTTCGGCCGGGGGCTTGAATAGCGTGTTGACCGTCATCAACCGGAAGACCGGCGTGCCCGAGAAGTCCACCCCCGGCACCCTATGACGCACCCGCAAAGCGCGGGCACACGCACCGACCGACCAGCTGATTTCGCCCGCCCCCGGTGTTTCCCCCTGAGCGTGTGACGTTTCCCCATGAGGCTGCTGAGACGCTGCGGGCGCCAGGCGGGGCGCCGCAGCCGCCCGGACACAGACCCACGGCGGCAGAGCGGAGGTAGCGGGCGATGCTGGATCCGATAGCGCCGTCGGCCGCCAGGAATCCTGCCGAGGCTGTGGAGCTCGTGGCACAGGCGGTGAGCGACGGCGACCTCGAGGCCGCGCTCGCTCAGTACGAGCCCGGGGCCGCGCTGCGGCCCTGGCCGGTTCAGGTCGCTGCCGGGACGTCCGCCATGTCCGGGGCCGACGGCGCCGGCGGGTCCACCGAACGGCTGCTGAGCCAGGTGATGGAGCTGCGGCTGCCGGTCGCCGTGCGCGTCTGCGATGTCGCGCAGGCGGGCGACATCGCGGTCGTGGTCAGCGAGCGCCGCATCGCCGGCGCCGGCGCCGACCGGGAGCCCGTTGCGTTCAGCGGTGTCGGCGCGACCGTCGTGGTCCGCAATCTGCACGGCTGGCGGATAGTGGCCGACGCGTGGTGCCTGGAGCCGTGACCGGCCGGCGGCCGGAGCGACGCCGGGGGAGCGGGCACCCCCGGCGTATCCCCCCGGCCCCCCGGCGAATTCCCCAGTGCGGCCGGGCAGTGTGGCTGGCGGCGAGGCGCGACGGCGGGCCGCCTTGTCACGTGGGGACACCCACGGCGGCGCGACGACCAGCTCGCCAACTGGACTGAGAGGACTTCACGATGACTTCTGCCAAGCGCAACAACCGCCGCGCCCGGCTGGGCCTGGCCGGCGTCGCTGCCGCCACCCTGGCCGTAGCCACGACGGCGGCGCTGAGCCTGGCCGGACAGGCGTCTGCCAGCACGACCACCAGCGCGAGCCAGCACTACAGCTTCACCACGCTGGACAACGACCACGACCTGACCTTCAACCAGCTTCTTGGCATCGACAACGCCGGCCTGATCGTCGGCTACTTCGGGATCGGGACGCTGCCGGCTCACCCGAACAAGGGCTACACGCTGCACCTGCCCTACCACCAGAGCGACTACACGAACGAGAACTTCCCTGGCTCGGCGCAGACTCAGGTGACCGGGCTCAACGACGTCGGCAACACCGTCGGCTTCTGGGCCAACAAGGCGGGCGCGAACTTCGGCTTCTACACCTCGACCAACGGCGCCTTCCACAACGTCAACTTCCCTGGCGTGCAGAACTCCAGCCCGCAGATGGACCAGCTGCTCGGCATCAACGACCAGGGGATCGCGGTCGGCTTCTACCTCAACAAGGACAGCAACAACCGCGGGTACGAGTACAACATCCACACGCACAAGTTCACCCGCGTGCTGCAGCCGGGCGTGAAGGTCGTGACCACGACCACGCCGGGGCTCGTGGCCGCCGGCATCAACAACTTCGGCACCGTGGTCGGCTTCTACACCAACAGTCACGGCAAGACGGTGGCGTTCATAAAGTCCGGGCACACGTTCACCACCTTCTATAAGAAGGGCGCGTCGTCGACCAACGCCCTCGGCGTCAACGACTCGAACATCGTGGTCGGCACGTACACGGTCGGCTCCGGCAACTCGGCCAAGACGTACGGCTTCACGTGGACCAAGAGCCACGGCTTCCAGACGATCAACGTGCCGGGCGCAATGGCCGGCACCACCAACGTCAATGGCATCGATGACCGCGGCGAGCTGGTCGGCTTCTACACCGACAAGAGCGGCAACACGGACGGCTTCCTGGCCAGGCCGTGAGGCAGAGTCAAGGTCACTGAACGGCAGGCGCCGCCGCGGGCTACGCGGCGGCGCCTGCCGTTCCCCTGCAGTTTGTTGCCATGCCGCCGCTGGCTGGGTAGACATTCAGTCGTGCAGATCGGCGTCGTTTTCCCGCAGACCGAGATTGGCCCCGACCGTGGTGCTGTCCGTGCCTACGCGCAGCGGGTCGAAGAACTCGAATACTCCCACGTGCTGGCGTACGACCACGTGGTCGGTGCCGACCCGGAGGTCCATCAGGGCTGGTCCGGGCCGTATGACGTGCACACGACGTTTCACGAGCCGCTGGTGCTCTACGGTTACCTGGCCGCCCTGACCTCGCTGGAGCTGGTCACCGGGATCATCATCCTGCCGCAGCGGCAGACGGCCCTGGTGGCCAAGCAGGCCGCCGAGGTCGACCTGCTGACCGGCGGCAGGTTCCGGCTCGGCGTGGGCCTCGGCTGGAACGCCGTCGAGTACGAGGCGCTCGGCAAGGACTTCACCAACCGCGGCAGCCGGCTGGCCGAGCA
>JASIGS010000387.1 GCA_030052355.1 Streptosporangiaceae bacterium
CTGACCGTTTCCTGCCCGGCCGTGTCGCTGTGCGTCGGCACCTACATCGGTCGCTACCACGGAGCCGGGATCGAGTACGGAGTTGCCGGACTGGCCGCTACGACCACCTCCCTCGGGCTGTCCGCGGCGCGAATCGTGCACGGACAGGAGAACCGCGAGCGGCTGAGCATAACTGTCAAAGCGCTCTATGGAGTGCCGTCAGGCGAGGCCGTGATCGCAGCTGGTAAGACCACGGTCTGCACGCTGACACTGCGGTCGGGCAAGGCGTCCTGCACCTTGCGCGCCAGGCAGCTGAAGGCAGGCTCCTACCAGCTGCAAGCCGGTTACTCGGGCAGCAGCATCTTCGCGACGTCGCGATCGGCAACCAGCCGGCTGACGGTGGCCGGCTAGCTGTCAGGATCTGGCCCGCCGGTCCTGGCCAGCTCGTCGGGATCGACAGTGGCGAGCGCCTCGTTCACTGCTTGCGGGCGACTCCGGCCCACAGGCTCGTGCTGCTCGCGGCGAGCGGAGGCGTCGTGGGCCGCCAATCCTGAACCTGGACCAGACCAGGCTCGACCATGTCCAGGCCTTCGAAGAACCGCATGACGTCGCCCCTCGAGCGGAGCGTCGCCTGCTCGGCGGCCCGATCGTTGAATCGCCGTGCGGCTTCTGAGGCGTCGGCGTCGACGTCGACGCCCGGGTGCGACAGCGTGAGGAAACTCCCGGACGGCAGCGCATCGAGCAATGTCGTCACGACCTCGTGCGGGCGATCGGAGTCCGGGACGAAGTGCAGCACCGCCAGCAGCATGAGCGCGACCGGCCGGGAAAGGTCCAGCACGCTCCCGGCATGGGTCAGGATGGCGTGCGGGTCCCTGACGTCAGCCTCGATGTAGTCGGTGACGCCCTCCGGACCGCTGGTCAGCAGTGCGCGGGCGTGGATCAGCACCACCGGATCCCGGTCTACGTAGACGACACGGCTTTCGGGGGCGACCGACTGGGCGACCTCATGGGTGTTGGGAGCGGTCGGTATGCCGGTCCCGATATCCAGGAACTGGCGGATCCCTTCGTCCTCGGCCAGGTAGCGGACGGTTCTCGTCATGAACTGCCGGTTGGATCGCATGGAGTTGGCGATGTCCGGATAGGCCTGCAGCATCGCGTCACCTGCAGCGCGGTCAACCTGGAAGTTATCCTTGCCGCCCAGCAGGTAGTCGTAGACCCGCGCGATGTGCGCAACGCTGGTGTCAAGTGCGTCCGTCGCGCGCTCGCCAGAGGCCATTTCCACGCTTCTCTCAGCTGCCGATGTCGGCCATTAATCGCCGTTAGGGCTTTCGACTCCAAACCTAATCTAAGCCACGCAGATCGGATGCAGCGACCAGACTGGCGGCCGCTACATGCCGCCGGGCGCGGGGCCAGTCCCTGATGCGAGACTGCGAAGCGTGGCGCTCTACGACACGGTCGGCCGGACCTACCGCGCGACTCGCCGCGCCGACCCGCGTATAGCCGCGCTGATCTCCGGTGCACTGGCTGGTGCCCGTAGCGTCGTCAACGTAGGGGCCGGAGCGGGCTCGTACGAGCCACGGCAGACGCTCGTGGCGATCGAGCCGAGCTTGGTCATGATCGCCCAGCGGCCGGGCGGAGCGGCACCGGCCGTCCAGTCCGTGGCGGAGCGCATCCCGCTCAGAAACGACTGCGCCGACGCCGCGCTGGCCGTGCTCACGATCCACCACTGGAGCGACCTGGCGGCGGGAGTCGCCGAGATGCGCCGGATCGCGCGCCGTCGCCTGGCCTTCCTCACCTGGGACCCCGTCAAGCTCGCCGGGTACTGGCTCTTGTCCGAGTACCTGCCGGAACTGGGGCGGCTGGACGCGGCTGCCGCAGTTCCGGTCGGCAGGCTCACCGCACTGCTCGACAATCCTGTCGTAACCCCAGTCCCGGTGCCGCACGACTGCAGCGACGGCTTTGCCGCCGCGTTCTGGTGCCGGCCGGGGGCGTACCTCGATCCCTCGGTCCGCGCGGGCATGTCGCTGTTCGCCGCCAACCCTGAGGAAGCTGCCCGCCCGGGCCTCGCGCGACTCGCGGAGGACCTGCGGTCAGGCCGCTGGCACGCCGAGCACGCGGACCTGATCGGCCGCGGCGAGCTAGACGTCGGCTACCTGCTGATCACTGCTGACGCGAAGCGGCCGTGACCTAGGTCGGCGGCGGCACGGTCACGGTGCCGCTGATGGACACGGCGTGCCGCAGGGTCGCCCGCAACTTGACCCTGATCGTCTCGTTCTTCAGCGTACGGGCGTTCAGCACGAACCGCGCCTTGCCGTTGGCGTTCAGCGTGTGGGTCTTGAGCGCGACCCAGTCCCCGTTGGCTTGCTGCACCTGCAGCACGACCACGTTGCCCGGGTGCGCGTCCTGCGTGCTGACGACCAGCACGTCCCGGATCTGTCGCGCGCCGAGCTTGAGAACGATGGTGACGAGCGGGCTCACCTTGATCTTCACGACCGGGCTGTTGGACCGGTCCGGGCCGGTCAACCGGAAGGCCGCGTTGGTGACGAGAGCCGAGACCTGGACCGTCACGTTCCCGGAAGAATTTGTCGTACCAGACCCGACGACCTGCCAGCCCGTCGTGCCAGCGGGCCGTTCGAGCAGCTTCACCGTCGCGCCCGGCACCGCGCTGCCGGACTTGGTCAGCGTGCCGTCGACGGTGGCCGGGTCGCCCGCGGTGATCAGGCCAGCGGGCACGGTCGCGGTCAGCAGCTCGGACGATGCCGAGGCCCTCGGCGACTTCGAGGCCTTCGGCGACTTCGAGACGGACGGCCGGCGGCCGCCGGACGCCGTGCCTGACTTCGCCGGGGCGGGCCGGGTGGATGACGCCGTCCCGTGGTGCCCGCCCGGCGCGGTGGAGCGTGCCGCGGGCGGCGCCGGATTGTGCTCGACGTGGTGCACCGG
>JASIGS010000388.1 GCA_030052355.1 Streptosporangiaceae bacterium
GGCTCGCGGCGGGGCTGGCGGTGTCGCTGCTGGCGCTCGCCGTGCTGGTCGTCCTCGTCCTCATGGTGCTGCTGGCCCGCCGGTCCCGGGCCGAGTCGGCAGCAGGATCAGCCGGCCCGCCGTCGGTGCAGGAGATGACCGTGCCGCTGCCCGAGCCGTTCGGCACCGTGGCGCTGCCGGCCGCTGAAGAGCTGCGAGACGCCCTGGACGACTAGTACTCGGCGAGCGTCATGGTGATCGCTGCCCCCGGTATGGGCATGCTCTCGGCCTCGTCGCGTATCGCGCTCCGGACCGCTGCGGTTAGCGGCCCGCGGGCCCGGACGGATACCTTGCCGGCGCGCCGGCCCCAGGCGCCCACGACGCTGCCGTCGACGAGGAGCCCGTTCGGGTGGAACGTGTCGGCCAGCGGGGCTTGCTGGCGCAGGCCCGGGCCGACGAACAGCAGGGTCTTGTCCTGTCCGAACAGGCGCAGGTCGGTTGCGACGAGGAACCGCACGCCGCGCATCGGTTCGGCTGTCGCGACGGTCGTCTGGCAAGCCGCCAGGATCCACGCCTGGTGGCCGTCGTAGTCGACGGGCATCAGCTCCGGCGAGATCACGTCAAAGGTCTGCTGAGCGTCTCGTGCTGACACGCCCGCCCACCAGGCGAATGCGGCGGGCGTCGTCGGCCCGAAGGCGCGGACGTGGCGGCGGCAGAGCTCGATCCGTGCCACTTCCGGGTCGACCGACGGGCGAGGAAGCTCGAAGACGTCTGCCGAGCTGGTTGTCCAGCGAACGGCGAGCCGGCCGGTCGCGCAGACATCCCGATAGCGCTGCATCCCGCTGGCCGGCTGGCCGGCGAGTTGCCGGCATACCCGCTCGGCCCGATCCTCCAGCGCCTGCCGGGCGGCCGGATCACGGGGGAGACGGCCCACGGTGAAGATGCCGAAGTCGTCCCTGGGCAGCACGTACACGGCCGCGCGCGGGCTGTAGGTCTGAATCAGCTGCGGGTGCTCCCAGGCCGACGGCTCGCATGCCGCCACCCGGGCGTGCAAGCCGAGCAGCGCATCACGCGGGGCGGAGTCCTGCAGGCCGACGTAAGCGGCATCGACGTAGGAGCGGGCCGGCAGGCGGCGGGAAATGTTGTTGACGGTCAGGCGGTAACTCACCGCCTGTGCCCGGGACACGCGCACCAGACAATGATGGGGCCAGCCGGTCGATGGCGCTTGCGCAATGGTCATCGCGGTATCGCATGTCTAGCGCTGAGGGCCAGCCAGGACTAGCGTCGGCTGCACAACTTTAGAGGGGGGACCATGACTCATCCAAATGAGGACCTACTGCGCCGCGGCTATGCGGCATTCGCATCGGGCGACATGGAGACGGTGCAGTCGATAATGGCCGATGACATCGCCTGGCACATCGGCGGCAGCAGTCAGATCTCCGGCGACTATCACGGCCATCCGGAGGTCCTGGCCTTCTTCGGCAGGGTATTCGAGATCAGCGGCGGGACCTTCCGGGTGGACGTTCATGACGTGCTGGCCAACGACGAGCACGGCACGGTGCTCGTGACGGCCCACGGCGAGCGCGATGGGCACACCATGGCTGCCCGTGAGGTCCACATCTGGCATCTGGCGGACGGGAAGGGCACCGAGTTCTGGGGGTTCATAGAGAACCCGGACGAGGTCGACGCGTTCTTCGGCTGAGTCGAGGGCCGGGGTCTCCGGTAACCGCCCCGGCCTTCATCCCCAGATCGCCAGGTCGACCTCGTTGCCTTCTGGGTCGGCGAGGGTCCACCAATCCGGCGCGTTGTCGTCGCTGACGATCGTCCCGCCGGCTGCCAGCGCGGCTGCGATTCTCGCCTGCGCCCGGTCGTGAGGCACGTACAGGTCGATGTGGATGCGGTTGCGTTGCGGCCGCTCGGTGTCCATCTGCTGGAACCAGAACGACGGCCCGCGGCGATGGCGGTCGAGAAGGTCAGCGTCTTCGACCTCGTCATAGCCGAGCACCGCATGCCAGAACGGCCGCACCCGCGCGATGTCGAGCGCGTCGATCGCGACCTGGACATGCTGCACGACGGCCGGATCGGCGGGCGCCTGCAGGTCCCGTGCGGCCGCCGAGATCTGCCGGGCGAGATCGACATCCCGGCCGCTGAGGCCGCCGAACGAGCCGGGCTCCCCGCTGCCCAACCGGACGGTGACGCCTTCGGGGCGCAGGTCAACATCGGGATGGTGCCCCGCGGCCGCGGCCAGTTCGCCGATCGCCTGGACCAGGGATACGCCGGCACCGAATGAGCCGGTCTGGAAGTAGGCGCACGCGCAGTTCCCGCCCCACAGCACACGCCAGTCCTCGACACCGTCAGCGGCATAGAACTGCTCGGAACTGAGGCGGGAAGCGGCCCCTGCCCGTTCGTCTGGCTCGCTCATGGTCGTGACCCTATACGGACCGGCACAGCCGTGACCCTTCCACGGCACGCAACGAGCAGCAACCCGGCCACCCGAGTGACTAGACACATGCCGATATCGGAATATGATGGTCGGGTGGCCCGCGCTTCGACGACATCGGACGTCTTCAACGCCATTGCCGAGGCTGGCCGGCGCGCGATCCTCGACGCACTGATGACGGGCGAGAAGGCGGTCGGGGTCATCGTGGACGACCTGGCGATGTCCCAGCCCCAGGTGTCAAAGCACCTGCGGGTCCTCAGCGAGGTTGGGCTTGTCACGTGCCGGGCGGAGGGACGTCGCCGGCTGTATCGCCTGGAACCCGCACACTTCCGGCCGTTGCGCGAGTGGCTGGCCAAGTACGAGCTGGCGTGGAATGACCGAATGGATCGGGTGGATGACTACCTCAGGGAGCTGCAACAACAAGGAGGGCGCAGCGGTGACCGCTAACCGGCATGGATCGGCGCACGTCGAGTTCCCGAACGATCTCGAGATCGTCCTCACCCGGGAGTTCGACGCTCCGGTCGAACTCGTCTTTGACGTCTTGACGAAGCCGGAGCATGTGATCAAGACCATCGCCCCATACGGAGAAGAGGTGCGGGTCTGCTCGATCGACCTGCGCGTCGGAGGCAACTACCACTTCGTCTTCGTGGCAGAAGACGGAAGAGAGATGTCGTTTCGGGGAACCTTCCTGGAGGTCGAGCCGCCGACCAGGACCGCCCAGACGTGGATCTTCGACGGTTGGCCAGATGTGGAGGCCGTCGAGTCGACGGATCTGCACGAAACTGACGGGGTCACGAAGCTGACGTACCGGCTGGCGTTCCGGGACAAGGCCGGCCGCGACCACATGACCAAGACCGACGGCCTCGCGGCGAACTTCGACAACGTGGAAGATCTCTTGAGGTCACTGCTCCGTCCAGCGGAAACGACGCCTGGCCGGCACGGACCGGCGC
Source organism: Streptosporangiaceae bacterium (assembly GCA_030052355.1). Next base: position 3,370 of record JASIGS010000388.1, read on the forward strand.
GCATCGAGTTCCCGAGTGACCTCGAGGTTGTCTTCACCCGCGAGTTCCGCGCTCCGATCGAGCTCGTGTTCGACGTACTGACCAAGCCCGAGCATGTCCGCAAATGGGGCGCCACACCCCCGGACCGGATGACGGAGTGCTCGATCGACCTGCGCGTCGGAGGGAACTACCACCATGTCTTCGTGACGGCGGACGGAACCGAGTGCTCGTTCCGCGGAACCTACCTGGAGATCGAGCCGCCGATCCGGACCGTGGAGACGTGGCTGTTCGAGGGCTGGCCGGATGCGGAGGCGGTGGAGACCGTGGAACTGCACGAAGCTAACGGCGTGACGACCCTGACGATGAGGCTGGCGTTCCGCGACAAGGCTGGCCGTGACCATATGACCAGGTTCGACGGCCAGCAGGAGAGCTTCGACGCGATGGAGGACATCCTCAGGTCACTGGTCGATCCGGCGGAAGCGGTCTCTGACTAACCGGCTGTCTCGCGGACACGGAAGCGGCGCTGCTCGAGCGCTGCCCGCAGCACCTTCCGCGCCAGACGGTCGATGCCGTCTTTGTCCCCCGCACTGTCGACGGCTGAGATGAAGGCGTCGAGTGTCAGTGCGCGCTTGGTGGTGGGAACCTCTCGGGTTGCCTCGGTTATGGCGGCGAACGCCTTGCCGAGCGCACCCGATGGCTCGGCGATTCCGAGCTTCGCTCGCCATGGAGCCCCCGCGGGTGCGTCGGCCAGCACGTCCTCGACGCGCTCAGGCCCGCCCGCCACGGCCTCCGCCAGAGCCTGGGCGAACGAGGTGAGGATGGTCACTTCATCGATGTCCAGCGGTTGTGGCGTCGCCCCGGCGGGGATCGAGCTCGCCGGTCTTGAGTCCGCCGGCGCAGCCCGGATCTGGGAAATGCCTACCTCGAACCAGTCGGTTACGTTGTCGACGGGCTGGCGTCCATCGATGGTCCGCCGTCCTCCGCGGCCTCCGCACGTCGTGACCAGCACGGCCTGAGCCCCGCCCTCGAGGGCAATCTCTCGCGTGCCGCGGCTCGGGTCCTTCCACAGCGCCACCACCGGCGAGGCATCCCGCCCCGGAGGTCGCGAGCGCTGTGCCATCCCAAACGAGGTCAGGGTCAGTACGGCAGAGCCGGGGTCGTCGGCCAGCACGCTGGCGTAGCGCGCCGCCCAGCGGGAGCCGAGCTGGGGACCATCCAGCAGCAGCGCCAGCACGATGGTCGGCCCCACTGATCGCAGGATCTCGGCGACGTCGTCGATCTGGGCCAGATCCTCACACACCAGTGAGGCGAGGGTGATCTCCTCACCGAGTTCCAGGAACTGGAGCTCCTGGCGGGGCACTTCGATGCCCTCCCACCAGCGCACGTGCGGGTGCAGCGCACTTCCGAGCCGGTACTGGTAGATCTGTCCCTCATCCAGGGCCCATCGGTGAAATTTGTGCTGACGGATGTGAAGCCACCGATCGCCGGCCGAAGTCGGCAGCGGCGAACCCTTGACGAGGACCGGGTTGATGCCCGTATGTACCCAGTTGCGGGGGAGGCGGCCCGGCTCCGCTGAGCTTTGACGCACTCCGGCGGTCAGGTGGATCACACCGTGGCTGGCCAGCACCGCCTCGAGGTCGTCGATGTCGGCCTCATCGACAGCGCTCTCGGGCAGGCACACAGACTCGACGCTCTCGACTTCGTCTCGAGCGGCGACGAGCAAGCGGTCTACCAGGTCCAGATCGAGCCGTTCCGACGGAACGAACTCGAACAGGCCAAAGGTCTCGCCGGCGAAGTCCTGTACCGAGCCCTCGGCGGCACGGAAATCGGACTCGCGGACCCGAAGAGGCCACGGGAGCAGCAGCAGGTTGGCGTGGTCGGTCCGAGGGTCAGTACCGGCGTGCCGGGCGGGTACCTTGTACCAGCGAACATCCACCACGCCCCGTTGCAGGCAGGCGTAGCGTGACAACGACCGGATCGAGGTCCCGTTCGGTGTCGTGCGGGCTTTCGGCAGCACTCTCAGGAAACCACCAGGGAGTCGGGCCAGCGATCCCGATCGTGCCAGGAGCTCCCGGCCACGGGCTCGAAAGATGCAACCCGGGCCGCCCGCGGAATCGAGGGCCACACCCAGCCCGGCGCAGGCTTCATCAGCCACGGCGTGCAGGGTAAGAATCGCTTCGCACAATCGCCAGTCTCGGCCTTCGGCCACATCGTCGAGGGGTGTGTCGCTGCGGTCGCGGAGGACACTCCACTCCTCGGCCACCAGGTCAGGGGCCGAGCCCCGGGGATCCTCCGCCCACGCGCTCCACTGCCGGCCTGCCTCCTCAACAGCCTCGGACCAGCGGCCGAGCCGACGCGGCGGCCACTCCACCGAACGAGGCGGGGGAAACAGCAAGCGATACAGCTGTGTGCGCTCGAGGATCACCTCTGTGAAAGCGAAAACATCCGGTGGCCATTCGAGGAGCCCATCCGCGATGGGAACTGCGGCCGTGGCTTGCCACGAGCCCGCCAGAGTGAGAGTGCGCTGGCCGCTGTGCGAGCCAGGCCAGCTAGCGGTTGTCATCGTCCTCATGTCCTCCACGCTGCGACGACCCACCGCACTGTGATTCCCGCATCGGCACCGGAAACGCCCGGAAGCGCGACCTAGTAGTGGATGACACCGGGTGCGCCGCCACCGCAGGCGATGGCCTCTCCGTTGATCGCCACGCTGAGCGGCGAGGCGAGGAACGCGATCACCGTGGCGATCTCGGCTGCGTCGATCAGGCGGCCGATGGTGGTGGTCGCCGCCATGCGGCGCTCGATCTCCGCCGGCTCGGCCCCCGTGGCCGCGGCGCGGGCCGCTACCACGCCTGGCGTGGCTTCGGTGCGGGTCGTACCGGGGTGGATCACTGTCACGTTGACTCCGCTGCGCCCGAGCTCGTCGGCGAGGTTCTTGGTCATCGCCGCCACGGCGACGTTGCGGATCGATCCGATCGTTGACCCGGTGCTGCGCGCGGCCAGCCCGCTGACGCTGATGATGCGGCCCCAGCCGGCCGCGACCATCCCGGGCGCGAGCACCTGCGCGCAGCG
>JASIGS010000389.1 GCA_030052355.1 Streptosporangiaceae bacterium
TCTGGTGGTGCTGGACGGCGCCCGCGCCCCTTACGCCGAGCCGACCGGCCGCGGCTGACCGGGCGGCCTCTCGTTCCGGCCGCGTAGCTGGCCGCCACCTGCGCCGGGGTCATCGGCAAGCGCGCGGCGGACGGTGGCAGCCCGGCGTCTAGCGCATCGTTGAGCAGCAGGGCCATCGAGTAGCCGGGGTCGGCCACAAGCGCCCGGTCAATGGCACACGCCGCCAGGGCACCGTTGCCTGCCTGCCACGCCGTGAACGCGAGCAGGCAGGCTGGCGCCGGCACGTACTCGGTCGCGGCCGCGCGCAGTACGTCGGTCCACAGCCTGCGGTGCTCGTCGAGGTGGCTGCGATCCATCCGCGCCCAGGCGTCGTCTCGCACCCGCAGGTCGGACAGCAGCACCGCGAGCCAGGCAAGCTGCTCTCGGGAAGCGATGGAACCGCCCGCGCGGTACAGCTTTATGGCGTGCTGAATCGCGGCCCGGCCGGCCCGGGCAACCCGCAGCCGGGGATCAGGATCACCGTCAGCCAGGCCCTGGGCCACGAGCTCGGACAACCGCACCCGCGCCGCGTTCGTCGCCTGCCTCACCCGCTCGGCCGTCCCCGGTGGCGGCTGCAACGTGCGGGCGAGCGCGTCACGGTCGGGATGAGCAGCGTGCCCGGCCTCCGTCATCGCCGCGGCCGCCGGATGCGAACCGGGATCGTAGGGCCGGCCGTCGGCCGGGCAGCACTCCGGACTGTCGCAGAGCAGTGACCAGTACCTGCCCGCTTCGGCGCGCAGCACCTCACCGACGCAGACCCCGGTCAGCATCAGCGTGCGCATCACGACGTCCAGAACCGGAACCGCCAGTGTCTCGGGTCCGTAGCCGATCATCACCGCGGCGTGGATCTCCTGGCGCTTGAGAACCGATGCGGCGTGCTCCGCCACGTCGGCGATCTGCAGGGCGCGCGGCGGATCGGGCAGGTCGTACCTGAAGGTGACGCTGACCTGGGCCGGCTGGCCGGCGAGGCCAAGCACCACCAGACTGCGTTCGGGATAGAAGCCGAGCAGGTGCGGGACTATCGCCAGCACTGCCTCCGGTGAGTCGGCCGAGAGCCGCATCTTGCGCGTGTTGCCCGTGGAGCGCGGGGACTGGTCACCCGCAGGTGTGTTAGTTGTCATGCCGGCCAGAATCGAGCCGATGCTCCCCGACGGGCCAAACGTTAAATGGCCGCAGACGCGCAGGAGCGTGAGTTATGCACCGCGCGCGCAAAGCTGCTTGACTCAGCGCCGACGCGCCGAGCCGTCACAGCGCCACGATGTCGCGCCTTCAGCGCATCATGAGATTGGGCATCAGGCCCAGAGCCAGGCCGGTCGCAACCAGCGCCGCACACAGAATGATCAAGACGATCACCCAGCCGGTGCAGCCGAGCGGGCGACGGCGCCGCCTGCGGCGGCCGGCCGATTGCTGCTTCAAAGGCTCGACGAGTCCCTTCTGCCAAGGCAGGCTCTCCACTACAAAGACTGCCGCCACCTGGTGACCTCGGCAACAGCCATCACCTGGTCGATTACCGGATGAACCTGTGCCTGGCAGGCACCAGCGAAGGTCAGAGGGCGATGCCGAGCAGGGCGTCGGCCGCGGCCCGCAAGAGCGCCCCGGATCCCTTGAGCTCGTCCGGGGAGCCAGCGGTGATCGCGGCAGCCCAGGCGTCCATGACCGCGAGGGCTCCCGGCGCGTCGAGATCGTCGGCGAGCCGTTCGCGCACCGCAGCGAGCATTGGGCCGGCCGCAGAGCCGCGATCGGCCTGCAGGCCACCTCCGGCCGGGGCGGCACCTGCCGCGGCCCGCCAGTTCGCCAGCCGCTCGGCCGCCCGCTCGAGCCCGGCATCCGTCCAGTCCCAGTCCTGCCGGTAGTGGTGGGCCAGGATCGCGAGCCTGATGGCCATCGGGTCGTGCCCGGCCGCGAGGAGTCCGGAGACGAACACCAGGTTGCCCCTGGATTTCGACATCTTCTCGCCGTCAAGCCGGACCATGCCCGAGTGCGCGTACGAGCGGGCGAACACCGGCGAGCCGTTACCGCCGAGCGCCACCCGAGCGTGCGAGGCGCTCATCTCGTGGTGCGGGAAGATCAGGTCCCGGCCGCCGGCCTGCACGTCGAACGAGACACCAAGGTAGTGCGTGGCGATCGCGGCACACTCGACGTGCCAGCCGGGCCGGCCGGGCCCGAACCCAGAGGGCCAAGAGGGCTCACCGGGCCGCTGCGTCAGCCAGACCAGCGGATCCACCGGATCCTTCTTGCCTGGCCGACCGGGGTCACCGCCGTTCTCCGCCGCAAGCCGGTACATCGCGGCGGCGTCGAGCCCGGACACTGAGCCGAAGGCAGGGTCGCTGGAACGGGAGAAGTACACATCGCCGTCGAGCTCGTACAGCGCGCCCCGGTCGGACAGGGACTGGTTGAGTCGCTCGATCAAAGGCAGCGCTTCGACGGCACCCACCAGGTGAGCGGGTGGCAGCACGCGCAGCGCCGCCATGTCGGACCGGTACAACGCGATCTCGCGTTCCGCGAGCGCCCGCCAGTCCTCCCCGTCGCGGTCGGCGCGCTCCAGCAGGGGATCATCGACGTCGGTGACGTTCTGCACGTAGCTGACCTGCTTGCCCGCGTCGAGCCAGGCTCTCTGCAGCAGGTCCCAGGCCACGTACGTGGCGGCGTGGCCAATGTGCGTCGCGTCGTAGGGGGTGATGCCGCAGGCGTAGAGGCGGGCAGCCTCGCCGGGAGCAGCGACCACGAGCGCGCCGGCCGCGGTGTCCCAGACCATGGGCTCCGGACCGCGTCCGGGCAAGTCGGGCACATCGGGCGCTGGCCAGGAATCCATGGCCGTCAGGTTATCGCTGCCGCGACCCCGCTCCGGCCGACGGCCTCTGCCACGGCCTGGCCACTCAGGCACGCTCGAACGCGTCCGCAAAGGCAATGAGCCGGGGCTCGCTCCAGGTCGGTCAGACGAAAGACGCCCACCCGTAGGCGCGGACAGTTGCCTTCCGGCCGGCCTTACTCCTGGACCGTGCTTGTCGTATGCGCCACCCCGGACTGAGTCTGCTCCAACCTTTCTAGGCATCAAGCCTGGACCGGACCTGGTCTGCCTCGGGTGCGCCGAGCTGACCGTAGAGAGTCAGTGCCTGCTGCCAGTGGTAGCGGGCTCGCTCTTCCTCGCCGGCCCGGTAGTGGCTGTCGCCGAGGTCGCGGTGGGCGCTGGCTTGCTGGTAGATGTTGCCGGTACCGACTGCGAGCCGGAGCGCTGTGGTCAGCTCGGCGCGAGCGGCGGCGGGCTGGTCGTCCCCGTGCAGGGCCGCGGCGAGGTTTCGGAGCGTGGTGATCTCGCCGTGCTGGTAGCCGACCTGACGGTATAGCGTCAATGCCTGCCGGAGGTGGCTGATGGCCTGCCGGTAGTTGCTCTGGCGCAGGCTCACCTCGCCAAGCAGCATGAGCTGGGTGGCCACGCCGGCGACCTGCCCGGTGGCACGGTAGATGGCCAGGGCCTGCTCGAGAAAGTCAGTGGCCTGCGTCAGCTGACCCCGGCGGAGGCTCAGCTCGCCGAGACCCTCTAGCGCCCGAGCCTCGCCGTGCTGGTCTTGCGCATCGCGGAGCACCGGAAGGGCACCTTGCAGGTGCTCCGCCGCCTGGTCATATGAGCCCAGCTCGGTCTCGGCGGCCGCGAGATTGGCCAGCGTGCGCGCCACGCCGAGGCTGTCGCCCGCATCCTGGTAAGCGGCGATCGCCTGGCGCTGGTAGGCAGCCGCCGCATCGTGGTTGTGAAGCTGCGACTCGGTGATGGCGAGATTGAACAGGGCCCTGGCCTGGCCGACAGTGTCGCCGCACTGCCGGTAACGCTCCAGCGCCGCCTGGTTGTGCTCGGCCGCGTCGCGGAAATGACCCGTCATGATGCCGATGCCGCCGAGGCCGCTCAGCATCTCGGCCTCGGCAGCCGCGTCGCCGGACCGGCGGGCGGCCTGCAGTCCGTGGCTGTAGATGGTGCCGGCTTCGGGCAGGTGGCTGGCGTCCATCAGATAGCGAAACAGGGTGTGGGCTATATCGGTGGCGTGCCGGGGCCAGCCGTGGCCGACGCAGTGCACGACCACCGCGACCAGGTTCGCCCGCTCGCGGTCCAGCCACCCAAGGGCGGCTTCCTGGCCGGGCATGGCCAGGCCGCCGACAGCGGCAGCTGAAGAGATCCGTGGCCGCCGGTCAGCCTCGGCAGGGAACAACACGTCCATCGCGGCGGCGGCTGTGGCCAGGTAGTAGTCGAACAACCGGCTCAGCGCCTGGTCACAGTGGCCGACGGTGCCGCGGGCTGCTTGCTCGCGGGCATAGGCGCGCAGCAGGTCATGCATGCCATACCGGCCGGGGCCGCTGGCCTGAAGCAGACTGGCCCGGCGCAGTCGGCCCAGCACCCGGCGGGCCTGCCCGGACGTGGTGCCGGTCAGCGCCGCCGCAGCGGGTGCGTCCAGGTCGCCTCCGGGGTGCAGGCCGATCAGCGCGAACGCGCTGGCCACTTCGCTGGCCAGCTGACGCAGCGACCAGGAGAACACCGCCCGCACATCGGCCCGGTCCTCCCCGGCGTCCAGCAAGTCAAGCCGGGCCGCCGCCAGCTCGGCGGCCAGATCCCGCAATCCGGTCTCTGGGCGGGCGGCCGCATGCTCGGCGGCGAGCCGCAGCGCCAGCGGCAGCCGGGCGCACAGCCCGGCCAGTTCCGCCACCGCTCCCGGCTCAGCATCCGCCCGCGGCCCGATCAGCGACCGCAGCAGGCCAGCCGCGTCAGGCACCGGCAGCACGTCCAGGTCCAGCCGCTGGGCTCCGTCGGCGGCTACCAGCCCGGCCAGCTGATCTCGGCTGGTCACCACCGCCACGCAGCCCGGATCACCGGGCAGCAGCGGCCGCACCTGCTCGCCGTCACGGGCGTTGTCCAGCAGTACTAGCACCCGACGACCGGCCAGCCTGCTGCGATACAAACGGACCCGGTCCTCCACCCCGTCCGGGATGTCGGTGCCCGGCACGCCCAAGGCACGCAGGAACCCGGCTAACGCGTCCGCCACCGGGACAGGCTCGTCCGGGTCATACCCGCGCAGGTCTACACACAGCTGCCCATCCGGGAACCGCCCGGCGACCCGGTGCGCCCACTGCACCGCCAGCGCAGTCTTACCCACCCCTGCTGTGCCCCCGACGGCACAGATCACCAGCGCGCATGCCCCGTCCCCGGCCGCTAGGTGAGACAGCTCAGCCAGCTCGGTCGCCCGCCCGGTGAAGTGAGCGACCGGCGCGGGCAACTCGCGCGGCACAACTCTCTGCGCCGCTGGCTGAGCCGACCCTAGGGAACGCGGCTCCGTCAGCGCGGGGTCTGCGGCCAGGATCTGCTGCTGCAGCTGCCGCAGTTCGGGCCCTGGCTCTGCTCCGAGTTCTTCGCGCAGCACCGCGCGGACATGCTTATAAGCGGCCAGCGCCTGCGCCTGCTGGCCGTTCCGGTATAGCGCAAGCATCAGCAGCGCATGCAGCCGCTCCCGCAGCGGATGCAGCGCAATCGTCTGACGAAGGTCTGCGACCACCTCACCGTGGTGCCCCAACTGGAGGTCAGCCGCGCAGCGCAGCTCGAGAGCCTGCAGCCGGAGTTCGGTAAGCCGCGGTGCCTCGCGTAACGTCAGCCACTCCGACGGCACGTCGCTCAGCGGCTCACCTCGCCACAGGGACAGGCCAGCGCGCAGGGCTGCGGCAGCCTCGCGCCAGGCGCCGGCGTCACAGTGCGTCCGCGCTGTCTCATACGAACTGGTGAACCTGTCCATGTCGAGTTCCCCGGGAGCAACCCGAATCGTGTATCCGCCGGGCACGGTCTTAATCCGGGAGTCACCGCAGCCTGCCAGCGCCTTCCGTAGCTCCTTCACGTAGTTGCGGATCGAGCCGTGCGCCGAGGCTGGCGGATCCCCCGCCCAGGTCGCCGCGGTCAGCTCGTCGAGCGACACCATGCCGTTGGGTTTCAGCAGCAGCGCGGCCAGCAGCACCCGCTGCTTGCCCGGCAGCGCCGGCAGCGCTGTCCCGGCGCAACGCACCTCCAGCGGCCCGAGCAGACAGAACTCAACCTCGCACGCCGCCACGGCCGCTCCCGCAGTCCCGTTATCGCCGCATTACGCAGATGCTAACTCTCCGTCGCAGCCTTAATGGCGGCATTGCTTAAGGGCGCGGTCTCACAGGGAGTCCGAGTCGCGGCGTGCCTGAGCCAAACATGCAGTGGAAAGGACGAGGAAATGAAATTCAGGAAACATCTGGCGGTCATCGCCGGAGTCGCGGCCATCGTAGCCGGAACGGGAGTAGTCACCGCGAGCGCAGCCTCCGCCGCTACCGAGTACGAACTGTGCAATGGCGCAGGAGGATGTTTGTCCGTCACTGCTCAAAACAACATCGTGGACGTGATAGACCAAAGCAACTCCGAGGTTGCCACTTACCAGAAAAAGGGCCAAGGCAATGGCTACTTCGAGTATGAGCAAGGCACGACAAAGAACTGCCTAGAATTCAACAGTGGCTATGTAATCCTGGCCACGTGTAATCCTGACGTACTAGCCCAGAACTGGGAAGCTATCGACGGCTACATAATTAGCGAATACGACATCAATGGCAATACAGGCTACTGTATGCAAAAGGTGCCATCAGGCGATGCATACGTTGACGAAGTTAATCCGTGCAGCTATACGGATACTCCGCCTCCCGCCGAGATGGACTGGGAAACCGAGGCGGCATAACCCCAGCGGGCCGCGGGCCAGGGCAGCCACTGTCTTGTGGCTGCCCTCCGCCGCATACCGGCCTCCGCTGCAAGCGGTCAAGAACGATGATCTAGCGGCGCTCGAACGCGTGCGCAAGGGCAATGAGCCGGGGCTCGCTCCAGGCCGGCCCGATGAAGGACAGCCCCACTGGCAGGCCGCTGACCATCCCCGCCGGGACGGTGACCGACGGGTAGCCGGCCACGGCCGCCGGGGTGGACGTGCTCCAGGAGAAATAGTCGCCGAGGACGTGGTCGATCAGCCAGGCCGGGTGACCGGTCAGCGTGATCAGCGCGTCGAGGCCTTCCGCAGCGAACGCCCCGTCCAGTCCGCCCCTGGCCAGCCGCCTGGCCGTCGCGCGCGTCTCGGCGTAGCTGGCGTCGGCCAGGTCGCCGCTGGTCGCCTCCGCCTGCTCGAACAGTTCCTGGCCGAAGTGCTCGAGCACGGTGCGCGCATGCCGCGCGTTGAATGCGATCAGCCCGGCCAGGTCAACTGGGTGCTCGCCGCCGAGCCCGGCCAGGTAGGCGTTGAGGTCGTGCTTGAACTCGTGCGCGAGCGCGGCAAACTCGGGCTCGTTGATCTTGTCCGCGTCCTCAAGCTGCACGGGGTCCACCAGCTGCGCCCCTCGCGACCGCAACCGGGTGAGCGCCGCCTCCAGCACGGCGCCGGTGGCCGCGTCCGCCTGGGCTGACCCCGCGCGCCAGACGCCGATCCGCGCTCCTTCGAGCGCCGCAGGGTCTAGGAACGCCGCATACCCGGCGGACTCACTTCCGGCGTTCTCGGTCGCCGGGTCTGCCGGGTCGCTTCCCGCCATGGCAGCGAGCAGCACCGCGGCGTCGGCCACCGTTCTCGCGATCGGCCCCGCGGTGTCCTGCGCCGCCGAGATCGGCACGATGCCGTCCCTGCTGACCAGGCCGACGGTGGGCTTGATGCCGACGACGCCGCACGCGCCGGACGGCGACACGATCGACCCGTCGGTCTCGGTGCCAACCGCGAGCGGCGCCATTCCCGCGGCCACCGCTGCCGCCGACCCTGAGCTCGATCCCGACGGGCTGCGGCCCGCCCCGTGCGGGTTACGGGCCTGCCCGCCCAGCGTGGACAGCCCGCTGCTGGACGGACGCGAGCGGAAATTGGCCCACTCCGAGAGGTTTGCCTTTGCCAGGATCACGGCGCCGGCGTCGCGCAGCCGCGCGACGAGAAAGGCGTCACGGGAGGCAGCGTGCGCCAGTGCCGGCGATCCCGCCGTCGCGGGGAGCCCGGCCACGTCGACGTTGTCCTTGATCAGCACCGGTATGCCGTCAAGCGGACCGCGGGCGGCTCCGGCCGCGCGCCGCGCGTCGCTGGCCGACGCCTCGGCCGCGGCCTGCGGGCTCACGGTGATCACCGCGCGCAGGTCCGGGTTCAGCCGGGCGATCCTGTCGGTGTAGAAGGCGGTCAGGGCGGCGGCAGTGAGGGTGCCGGCGGCCAGCGCTCCGGCCAGGCCGGCGACGGTCACGCTACCTGCCTCGATGCCGGTACGGCCGACGGTTTCGCGGAGGGATTCGGTAAGCGACATGGTGGACAGAATAGGGGTGGTTGGCGATTCCGCACCGGGGGGGATTATCAATGGATTCGTCATCAAATTCTCGACTGCGTGCCTTGCTGCTGCCGGGCGTTGTCGTGCTGACGGCGGGACTGGCAGTCACCGCGTGCGCCAGCGTGACGACGAGTACGGGCAAGGACACCACTAGTTCAGGCAGCTCACCCGGCTCCGCCAGCGCGCTCTCTGGTGACTACGAGTCGGTGGTCCGGGCGGTGCTGCCTTCGGTCGTGCAGATCTCCACGAGCAGCGGAACCGGCTCGGGGGTTGTGTTCGACTCCAAGGGAGACGTCGTCACCAATGATCATGTGGTCGGCAACGCCAAGACCGTCCAGGTACGGCCCGCGACCAGCGACACCGTGCTGACGGCCGACGTGGTCGGCACCTTCTCGCCTGACGACCTCGCGGTGGTACGGGTGACCAAGGACGCCAGCATGCTGAAGCCGGCCAAGTTCGCCAACTCCTCCGACGCGCAGATCGGGGAGATCGTGCTGACCATGGGCAACCCGCTGGGCCTGACGGACAGCGTGGCGCAGGGCATCATCTCGGCCACCGGCCGGACCGTGGGCGAGCCGGGCGGCAAGACCGTGATCCCGGACACCATCCAGACCACCGCGGCGATCAATCCCGGCAACAGCGGCGGGGCGCTCGTCGACTTGGCGGACCAGGTGATCGGCATCCCGACGCTGGCCGCACGGCTGCCGAATGAGAACGGCGCCGCGCCGGGCATCGGGTTCGCGATCCCGAGCAACACGGTGATGAAGATCGCCACCCAGCTCGCCGACACCGGCACGGTCACCGACTCGGGACGGGCGTCACTGGAGATCACGGCGGACACCATCGCGAACAGCAGCGGCGACCCGGTCGGCGTCGGCGTCGTCGGCGTGACACCGGGCGGCTCGGCCGACAAGGCGGGGATCCGGGCCGGCGACATCATCACCGGCATCGACGGAACGAGCACCCCGACCCTCGCCGCGCTGGAAGGCGTGCTCGCCGAGCTCAAGCCCGGCGACACGGTGCCGGTGAAACTGAGCAGGAACGGGACGGCCGGGACGACGCACGCGAAGCTCGGGACGCTCACCGCCACTGGTGGCGCATAGCGCCCAGGCTCGCGGGATCGGAGCGCGTTCAGGGGATGTCTCGTAGATCTTGGTGGGCCCGCGCCACCGAAGGTTTGCGCGGCATCCCCTAAACTGCCGCGGTGAGCATGCGCATCGGCGACCTGATCGCGGTTCCCGCCCTTGAGCGTGCCGACCTGCTGGCGCCGCCGGTCGCGGCCTCGCTGGCCGAGCTGGCCGGCAAGCTGCCCGCTGACGAGGTCGGCGTGGCCGAGATCGATCCGGCGCTCGCCGACACGGCGGCGTTCTGCGAGCGGTACCACGTGCCGCCTGCCGAGTCGGCGAACTGCGTGGTCGTGGCGGGACGGCGGGACGGCCAGACCAGGATGGCCGCGTGCATGGTCCTCGCCACCACCCGGGCCGACGTGAACGGCGTCGTGCGCCGGGAACTCGACGTGCGCAAGGCAAGCTTCGCCGCGATGGCAGAGGCGGTGGCGCTCACCGGCATGGAGTACGGCGGGATCACGCCGATCGGCCTGCCGGGCGAGTGGCCGGTCTACGTCGACCAGGCAGTGGCCGCGCAGCCCAGGGTGGTCATCGGCAGTGGGGTGCGGCGGTCCAAGCTGACCCTGCCGGGCGCCGCGCTGGCCAGGCTGCCTGGCGCCGTCGTGCTGCCCGGACTCGGCCGGGAAACTTAACTGCTGTTAACCTTTCGCCACCGGTTCCACGACACTGCCGTCGGCCCGGTCGCGGGCTGAACCGTCGATTTGCGTGGTACGTACTCACACTCGGTGCAGCGAGACCAGCACCTCATCCAGCCGACGGAGGACCCCCCGCATGCGAGTCAGCAAGTTAGCTCGACGACGTCCCTTCGTTCCGATTTTCGCCAGCATCGCCCTGCTGGCCGCGCTGAGCGCGGCTACTCCATCCCTGGCAGCGCAGTCCGGAGCGCGGACGGATCAGCCGGTCCGGCTGACCGCGAGCGCATCGCCGGCCGCGCCGGCTGGCGCGGTGCGCCTGGGGACGCTGCCGGCCGCCACGAGGCTGAGCATCGAGGTCACGCTCAGCGTCCCCGACCAGCCCGCGCTGAACGCGTTCCTCGACGGGCTGACGAACCAGCAGTCGCCGTACTACCAGAAGTTCCTGCAGCCAGGCCAGTTCGGCAGCAGGTTCGGCCCGTCGCTGGCCGAGGTGGCGTCGGTCGACAGCGCGCTGCGCGCCGCCGGGCTGTCGCCAGGCAAGGTCTCATCCAACCGGCTCGCCATCCCCGTCACGGCGACGGCGGCCGCGATCGAGCACGCCTTCGGCATCACGCTCGAGAACTACCGGATGCCCGGCGGCAGGGAGGCGTACGCCAACACCGCAGCGCCAGTGCTCCCCGCGGCCATCGCCCCGCTGGTACAGGGCGTGCTGGGGCTGAGCAACCTGTATCCCGAGCAGGCCTTGAGCGTCAGCTCGCCCAGCGCGGCACCGCAAGCAGCGATAGCACCGCTGGCACCGAGGACGACAGCGGGTGTGGCGTCGAAGGTAACGGCGAGCGCAGCTAGCGCCGCGAGCTCGGCGGGACCGCAGCCGTGCGCGGGGGCCATCCTGTCGGAGGGCGAGACTGCCAACATCATCGCGTCGGTGTACGGGACGGGCTTGCTCGAAGCGAACGGCGACCTCGGCAAGGGCGCCAAGGTGGGCGTACTCGAACTCGGTCCGAACCTGCGCTCCGATATCTCGGCCTACGAGAGTTGCTACGGCATCTCCACCAAGGTGAACTACGTCAAGGTCGACGGCGGCGCCGGGGGCGGCGCAGGGAGCGGCGAGGAAGCGCTGGACATCGAGATAGTCGCCGGGCTCGTGCCGGACGGCACGATCGACGTCTACCAGGCACCCAACACCAGCGCCGGGTTCTACGACGACTTCAAGAAGTTCGTCACCTCTGACACCGACAGGGTGCTCTCCGTGTCATGGGGTTTGTGCGAGGCCAACACCGTGCGGGCGAACGCTGATGCTCAGGAAACGCTGTTCGAACAGGCGAACGCGCAGGGCCAGGTCATCTTCGCGGCTGCCGGGGACAACGGGTCGACCGACTGTTACGACGCGAGCGCCAGCACAGCAGACGACGCTCTCAGCGTCGATTCTCCGGCCAGCGCGCCGTACGTGCTGGGCGTGGGCGGTACCAGCTTTGTCCTCGGCCAGCGGCCATCCGACCAGGTCGTCTGGAACGACTCGGGCGACATCCTCGGCACCGGCGCCGGCGGTGGCGGCGTCTCGAGTTTCTGGTGCATGCCCAGCTACCAGTACCAGCCGAAGATCCCGGGAGTCATCAACGACGACTCAGTCCGGGACAGCAGCGCGTCGTGCAAGAAGAAGTACTACCGCGAAGTCCCGGACCTGTCAGCCAACGCAGACCCGCTCTACGGCTACGCCATCTACTACGACGGAAGCTGGGACGTCATCGGCGGGACCAGCGCGGCCGCGCCGGTCTGGGCGTCGGTCGCGAGCCTGATCGACGTATCCCCGTTCTGCGCGGCCTACGGGTCCAAGAGCCCCATGCTCCCGCAGAACCTGTATAAGGCCGTGGCCAAGTACCACTCTTATATCTACGGGAAGACGCCGGCGGTCGTGCGCGACGTGACCAGCGGCAACAACGACTACACCAACTCCGGCTACACCGGTGGCCTCTATCCGGCGACCAAGGGCTACGACATGGCCAGCGGGCTCGGCACGCCCATGACGTTCGGCGACGTCAATCACACCTACTACTTCTTCCTCTCCGGGCTCGCCCAGGTGCTGTGCCACGAGGGCGCCACCAAGCTGAAGACGGTCGGCATCAGCCGCGTGTCGCCGGACTCCGGCAGGGCGGGCAAGAAGACCAAGGTCATGGTGTTCGGCAAGGGGTTCCTGCCCATCACCTACGCCGATCAGGCCTGGATCATGTCCGGGAACAAGGTTCTGGCCAAGGTCTACGCCTACTGCACCACCACGACCGAGTGCCACTTCACCATGCCGAAGGAATCGGCCAG
>JASIGS010000390.1 GCA_030052355.1 Streptosporangiaceae bacterium
CGATCTCCTTCGGCGCAGAATTCTGGACATGACCTGACGGGACTGCGCCGCGTGCGATTAAGCGGCGGCCCGCCAGGGGCTCACTAGGTGGTTCCGTGCCAGCCGTTGTGCCTTCGCGCAGCAGGGCGGCGCAGACGAACTCGATGACCGTGCACCGGGCAGCTGCGTCGTCGTAGAGCGCGGAGTCCCGACCCTCGTGGCGGTGCCAGGCGAACCATGCCAGCGATTCGCCGACCACCCGCGCCGCGATCACGGCATCAGGCATCGGGCGTAGCAGCCCGCTTGCCGTCCGGTGTTCCAGGTACCTGGCCAGGTCGCCATATACGCCGGCGCGCTCAGCGCCGAACCAGAGGGCATCCAGCTCCGGCAGCTCGGCCGCGCATCGCTCGATGACCGCGAGGAGCGGCCAGTACCGCGCAACCAGGTCGTAAAGCTCCTCGACGATGCCGCGCAGCTCCGGCGCGACATCTGCCGGCTCATCCGTGGCCAGAGCCGCCCTCAGGCGTGGCAACGGCATCTTGCGCAGAGCGCGCTCGACCAGCGTCACGGTCTCCCCCGGGCCCGGCGTGGGCAGTGGCAAAGCAGCAGGTGCCCGCATGCCCACCCCATAGCGGAAGACAAGCTGGAACAGTGCTTCCTTGGACTCGACGTAGGTGAAGAGCGAGCCTGCTGACATCCCCGCCGCCGCGGCTACGTCCGCGGTGCGAGTCCCCCGGTAGCCGAGACGCCCGAACGACTCCGTGGCGGCGGTTGCCAGTGATGCCAAGCGCTCATCCGCCGAAGGCCTGGACATGGTTCCATTATTAACTGAATGACTCAGTCAGTCAATCCTGCCCACCGCTCCGCGGCCCGTTCACTGCTCCGAAGGACGAGACCTCGCCGATCAGCGCCTCGGCGGCAGCGATCAGTTGCTTAGCGACCTCCACAGCCTCCGCAGCCTCGTCCGTCCCCGCTGTATCGGCAGGCAGTCTCGGGTACTCGAGTTCATTTCGTCGCCGCCGCAAGTCGCCGAATGGCCTGAAGTTCGATCCGAATTGCGCCCGCACAGCGCGTTCTACGGCGTAATGACCTCCAGCGGTGGTTGCGCGCAAATCCTGCTGCGCCAGTAACGCGACACAGGCGAAGCGCGCCGCGTCGTAGCCGAGCACGTGGGCGCTGTGAGCATCGGCGGAAATCAAGCCCGCGGCAGTGGCAAGCGTCCTGTTCGCCTGCACGAGCAACATGGCGCCGTCGGCCGCGGGACCCGTGATGGATTCAAGCTGCCGCCGCCGGAGGAGGCCTTCGACTTCGGCCTGACCGCGGGGCCATCTGCTCATCGCTCGTCCGCCTCGTCGCCGGGTTCCAGGACCGGTACGAACAGACCGGACTTGATCTGTACCACCAGCGGGTCTGTGGCCTCTCGCCAGGCGGCCTCCGCCCGGATGACCGGGTTGACCGGCATCCCTAGCCGCTGCTGCGCGCGGTCGGCCGCGTCGTACACAGACTCTCGGCCCGGCTGTCCGACAACGAGCACGTCAAGATCGTTCGGCGGCGGTCCGGTCTGTCCGAGGTAGCGCGCGGCCCAGGATCCGAACAGCACGACGCGGTCAGCATCCGGCACGGCCGAGAACTCTTCAGCGACAACCTGCATGGGTCCCCAGGACAACAGCAAAACCGCTGCCAGCGCCTCTACCAGGCGGTTATCGGTGTTGGCCCGGACCAGGATCGACCGGCCGACGTTCCGGCGCGTCAGGAGTCCTGACTCAGTCAGGCGCTTCACTTCGCCGTGCACGGTGCTCAGCGGAGAATCGAAGCGGTTTGCAAGGTCGGTGAGGCTCAGCTCGACTGCGGGGTTAAGCAGCAGCGCGGCGAGGATGTCAGCCTGCAGGCGCGACCGGAAGATAGGCAGCAGCGCAGGAGCGGAGCTTCGCATAACTCGAATATATCTTCAAGTTATCCGAAGAGTCAATGTCGCGTTGGACCTGTTGCCCGTACCCCGGCTGCCGGCACGCCCGGGGTAGGTCAGCCCGGCACCGGCGCGCCGACGGCTTCGGCGACGGCTGCGATGAGCCCGCGGGTGCGCGGGTCCCCGGCCGGCCCAGCGCTAGCGAGCAGCTGGTTCTGCACGTAGCCGAAGCCCACCTTGTACCGCGTGTCGCCGAACCCGAGCGCACCGCCGACGCCGACGTGGCCGAACGAGTGCTGCGACAGCAGCGGCATGTCCGGCGTCGGCAGCATGAAGCCGGTCCCGAACCTGGTGGGAAAGACCAGCGTGAGGTCGGGGCCGTAGACCTGCTCCGCCGTGGCCTTCTCGACGGTCTCGTCAGACAACAGCCGGACGCCGTCCACGTCGCCCACGTTCGCCGCGTACAGCCTGGCCAGCGACCGGCCGTTGGTGATGCCGTTGGCAGCCGGTATCTCCGCCTGGTAGACCCTGGGGTCGTTCCACGCCGTTGCGTCCGGTGCAGGCAGCGCACCGTTGGTTGACAGCGAGCGGTTGAAGGTGGACAGCGGATCCATCATCGCGGCCACCATCGTCTCCAGCATCTGCCGGACCGCCGGGTCGGTCACGGCATCCAGCGCGGCCGGGTCGGGCGGCGGCCAGTCGATGAGCTGGGCTACCCGGCCGACGTCCGCCGCGGGCAGCCCGATGTGGAAGTCCAGCCCGAGCGGCGCCGCGAGCTCGTCCGCGAACAC
>JASIGS010000391.1 GCA_030052355.1 Streptosporangiaceae bacterium
TGCCTGACCACGAGCGGGGGGTTCCGGGGGGTCGCTCCCCCGGGGGAGCACAGCGAGGGGTTCCGGGGGGTCGCTCCCCCGGGGGAGCACAGCGGGCGGTTCCGGGGAGTCCTTCCCCGGAGTCGGCGTCCATCCGCGACGAGGCGGCGAGCTGGCCGGTCGCGGAGTCGGCCTTGCTCGCCGGCGGCACCGTCGCCAGGCTGCGCCGGGACATCGTCAAGATGCCGGATGGCGAGCTTGTCGCGCGCGAGGTCGTCGAGCATCCTGGCGCGGTCGCGGTGGTGGCCATCGACGAGCTCGACCGCGTGCTGATGATCCGCCAGTACCGGCACCCGGCCGGTGCCTTGCTCTGGGAAGTACCGGCCGGACTCCGCGACGTGGCGGGCGAGCCGCTGCTCGTCACCGCGCAGCGTGAGCTGCTCGAGGAGGCCGGTTACCGGGCCTCAGACTGGCGCATCCTGGCCGACTTCTTCTCCTCGCCCGGCATCACCAATGAGCGGCTGCGTGTCTTCCTTGCGAGGAACGTCACGCTGGTGCCGGATGAGGAGCGCGGGTATGTTCGGCAGCACGAGGAGGCCTACCTGACCGTGAGCTGGGTGCCGCTGACCGAAGCCGTCCGCGGCGTGCTTGCGGGTGAGCTGCACAACGGCGTGGCGATTGTGGGTATTCTGTCCGCTTTTGCAGCTCATGCGGATGGTTTCGTGACTCTTCGGGTGGCCAGCGAGCCGGAGTACCTTTGACTGCTGCTGGCCATGGCGGCGACTGGGCAACGGGGCCCGCGCCAGGGGCGGGCATGGAAGGACATGACCAATGAAGGTCGGCGTTCCTAAGGAAGTCAAGGACAACGAATACCGGGTGGCGATCACCCCCGCCGGCGTGCACGAGCTGGTGAGCGCGGGCCACGAGGTCTACGTGGAGCGTGACGCCGGAACCGGCTCCTCGATCCCCGATGCGGACTTTGAGGCTGCGGGTGCCGTCATCGTCCCGGCCGCGGACGACGTCTGGCAGGTCGGCGAGCTGGTTCTCAAGGTGAAGGAGCCGGTCGCCGAGGAGTACCACCGGCTGCGCAAGGACCAGGTCCTTTTTACCTACCTGCACCTCGCCGCCAGCAGGGCGTGCACCGAGGCGTTGCTGGACTCCGGCACCACGGCGATCGCCTACGAGACCGTGCAGCTACCCGACGGGTCGCTGCCGTTGCTGGCGCCGATGTCGGAGGTGGCCGGGCGGATGGCACCGCAGGTTGGCGCCCATCACCTGCAGCGCGACGGCGGTGGCAGGGGAGTGCTGATGGGCGGTGTTTCCGGTGTCTACGCCGCCAAGGTCGTGGTGCTCGGCGCCGGGGTGTCGGGCATGAACGCCGCCGCTATCGCGCTCGGCATGCAGGCCGAGGTGCTGCTCATCGACAAGAACATCGCAAGGCTCCGGCAGGCAGACGCCATCTACCAGGGCCACTGCCAGACGGTGGCGTCGAATGCCTACGAGATCGAGCGCGCCGCGATCGACGCCGACCTGGTTATCGGTGCCGTGCTCGTGCCCGGCGCCAAGGCGCCCAAGCTCATCTCCAACGACCTGGTGTCGCGGATGAAGCCGGGCGCGGTGCTCGTCGACATCGCCATCGACCAGGGCGGCTGCTTCGAGGACTCGCATCCGACGACGCACGCCAACCCGACCTACCGGGTGCACGACTGCGTGTTCTACTGCGTGGCCAACATGCCGGGCGCCGTTCCGCACACCTCCACGTACGCGCTGACCAACGTCACGATGCCGTTCGCTCTCGAGATCGCCAACCGGGGCTGGCGCGCCGCGCTGCGCCGCGACCCGTCGTTCGCGCTCGGCCTCAACACGCACGAGGGCTCGGTCACGTGTCCGCCGGTGGCGGAGGCGCACGGCCTGCCTGCGGTGCCGGTGGCCGAGGTACTCAGCTGACGACTGTTGCCCGCGCCGTCGGGCGGTACCTGGACCACCTGACGGTGGAGCGCGGACTGGCCGCGCACACGCTGCAGGCCTACCGGCGCGACCTGGACCGATACGCGGCCACGCTGGCCAGCGGCGGACTGACCGAGATCGATGATGTGCGCACGACAGATGTGGCCGACTTCCTTGCCGGGCTCAGGGAGGGCGACGCCGAGCACCCGCCCCTGGCCGCCAGCTCGGCCGGGCGGGCCGTGGTAGCGGTCCGCGGGCTGCACGCGTTCGCCCTGGCCGAAGGCATGGCGCAGGCAGATCCGGCCAAGGCGGTGCGGCCGCCCGCGCCGCCACGCCGCCTGCCGAAGGCGATCTCGGTCGCCGACATCGAGCGGCTGCTGGCCGCGTCGGGAGACGGCGGCCCGACGGGACTGCGCGACCGGGCGCTGCTCGAGCTGCTCTACGGGACCGGCGCCCGGATCTCCGAGGCGGTCGGCCTGGACGTCGACGACCTTGACCTGGCGGCGCGCGGTGCCAGCCCGGCAGATCCAGCCCGCACCCCGGTCGTCCGGCTGAACGGTAAAGGCGGCAAGCAGCGGCTGGTCCCGGTCGGTAACTACGCACGGCAGGCGGTAGAGGCCTACCTGGTGCGGGCCCGGCCCGCGCTGTCGGCGGCCGCGCGCGGCGGGCAGCCGAGCCCCGCGCTGTTCCTGAACGCCCG
>JASIGS010000392.1 GCA_030052355.1 Streptosporangiaceae bacterium
AAGGTAGGGAACGGCTGGATCACGTCGCGCAGCACCCGCAACGGAACCGCGCCCCGGATGGCCAGCGTCGCCTGCTGCAGCCACTCCCCAGCCTCCGGACCGAGCGCGTAGGCGCCGGTCAGCCGCTCACCGTCGGACAGCAGGGTGAGAAATCCCTTGGACTCCGCGTAGTCGTGGGTGTACGTGGCCATCTTGGCCACGTCCGAGATGGGGACCGTCGCGCTGAAGGGCGCTTCTGCGGCGCCAACTGACGCGGCCTGCGGATCGGTGTAGACCACGTCTGGGATCGCCTCGTAGTGGGCCTCGCGCGGCTCGCCGAGTATGTTCGACGCGGCGACCTCGCCCTGATACTTGCCGACGTGGGTCAGCAGCCGGACGCCGGTCACGTCACCGATGGCCCATAGCCGCTCGCCGGCCCGCAGCTGGGCATCCACAGCGATGCCGTGCGGTCCGGCGGTGACGCCGACGGTCTCCAGGCCTTCCGGTACCCGGGGGCGGCGGCCGGTGGCAACCAGCAGGCGGTCACCGGTCAGCTCGCGACCGTCACCGAGAACAAGGACGTAATCCTCGCCCTGTCGCCGCGCGGCGGTCGCCTGCACGCCGAGGACCAGTTCGATGCCATCGCGCCGCAGTTCCGCGCCGAGCGCCCTGCCCAGCGGTGCGGGTTCGTGACCCAGCACGTGATCCGAGCCTTCGGCGAGCACGACCTCCGCCCCCAGCCGGCGTACGGCCTGGGCCATCTCGGTGCCGACCGGCCCGCCGCCAAGGATCAGCAGCCGGCGCGGGACAGCCTTCATGCCGGTCACTTCGCGGTTCGTCCACAGGCCCTCTAGCTCGCGAAGCCCGGGCACGGGTGGCAGCACCGCGTCCGAGCCGGTCGCCACCACGACGTTCGCCGCGGTGTAAGACCTGTCCCCCACCACCTCGACCACGCCAGGCCCGCCGAGCCTGCCGGTACCGCGGATCAGGTCGATTCCCTTGCCGGCGAGCCAGGACTGCTGCCCGGAGTCGGAATAGTCCGAGACGATGAAGTCCCGGTAGGCCAGCGCGGCCGCCACATCGACCTGAGCGCTGGCCGCCGCCTCGCGCGCGCCGTGCACGGCCTCGCCGGGACGCAGGAGGGTCTTGGACGGGATGCACGCCCAGTAGGAGCACTCTCCTCCGGCCAGCTCCCGTTCGACCACGGCCACCTTCAGGCCACCGTCGGCCAGTTCGCCCGCGCAGTGCTCGCCCGGCGAGCCAGCGCCCACGACGATAACGTCGTAGTCGTAGCCGGCCATCAGCGCACGTCCCGGTCGGCGCTACCACGTTTGACCCACACGGTCGCTCCTAACGACGGCGGCTCGCCCTGTCGACACCTTGCTCCGCAGCTCCTCTGTACGGAGCTGCCTATTCCCCGATTTCGGTACCAGCATCCCGCACGGCGCCGGGTCTACGACCACCGGCTCGGCGGAGGGACAACTTTCCTGCAGACCGGAAGCGGGCGACCGGGTGCTGGAGGCGCGTCTGTTCCTTGGCTAGTCGACGAACTCTGGCAAATCGGCGCCGCCGACCGGGCGGCGCATGAAGTAGGACATCATGCTGTCGCCCTTGTAGGCATCCTCGATCTTCGAGACGACGTCGTTCACCCACGGCGGGCACGCTGTCTTCTCACCGTTGCCGCTGACGATCCAGCCGTCGGCGCCGAGCAGGTTCGCGGCACGCAGGAGCCCATGGCAGTTGTCCAGCACCCGGGGCTCCGACTTGGTCACGACGATGCAGGCCGCGGGGGCGGGCCCGACCGTATGCACCACGTAGATGTATCCGTACTCCCAGGCGGTCATCGGCAAGGACTCCTCGGTTCGCAGGCACCGGTCTGCAGCGGGCGCGCCGTCGGCAATGGGCACACGCCCGGCAATGCGCGCACAGTTAGCATGACTGGCCAGGCCGGCGATGGCCAGGCTCAGGCTGCGTGTCCCGCTAGCCGTGCCACCGGATGAGCCGGCACGTCGCGGCGGTGTTCACCGCACCGAGGTGCCCGGACGCGAACGGCCCTACCGAAGCGCCGTGGTCCGCCACAGATACGCCCCACGGATGCTCGGTCAGCGTCTGCGACTGGCCGCGCTGCAGCACGGTCGGCACCGTGAGAGCCTGAGCAGCGGACGTCAGCTTCCGGCTGCCTGAGTAGAACGCCACGGAGAAGCCCGTTACCCTGACCGCCGACCGCGCCGAGGTGTCGGTCAGCGTGAGCTCGTAGGCCTCGGCGATGGCGTCACCGGACGCGATGTCGGTACCGTGCACAAGACCCGACATGGCGTAGAACTCGTTCTGGGTCTCGTCGTAGATACCCGTGACGCAGGCGCCCGTGAGTCCGTCCCCGGTGGTAACAGCGCTGACCGCGGGTGCCGATGACGCCGTGGGCGAGATCGTGGCCGTCGGAGAGGTGGAAGCTGCCGGGCTGGTGTCGTGCGAGCCGGCGGCGGGCGGCGGAGCAGCCGCGCTCGCGTCGCACCCAGCGAGGAGCGCAGCCGTCACCACCGCCGCCATGGCGGCCGGCACGCGGTGTCTGGTCACGGGCGCTCCTCGCGCTAGGACGCTCCCTACTCGCATTGTGCCGTACCAGGTCATAGCGGCGGCGGCCAACGCCGGCAGGCGCCGGGCACCCGCCTCATGACGCTGGGGCGCCCGCCTCTTACGCGCGGAGGCGTTATTGAATGGAGCCTGCCAGTTACCCGCTGTCCACAGGAGCCGCAGATGCCTCTTGACGCGGATGCCGTCCGCCTCGCGAAGGGCCCCAACCTGGCCACCGTCGTCACGCTGATGCCAGACGGCCAGCCGCAGGCGCTGCTCGCCTGGGTCGACAGCGACGGCGAGAACCTGCTGGTTAACACCGAACCGCAGCGCCAGAAGGCCAAGAACCTCCGGCGCGACCCTCGGGTGACCGTCCTGCTGCACTCGGCGGAGGACCCGTGGGACTGGGCCGAGGTGCGCGGCCACGTGGTCGCGACCACCGACGGCCAGCGGGCCAGGGACCACATCGATGAGCTGTCCCGCAAGTACGTCGGCAAGGACTACGCGAGTCCCATCGGGCCCGGGGGCAGGGTCATGTTCACGATCAGGCCGGACAAGGTCAACACGCCGAAGTCGCTGGGCAGGCGGTAGCTGACCGTCTAGTCCCTGGGCTGCCAGGCTCGCTGTACCGCCTCTGGTATGCCCCACCAGCCGAGCCGGGTAAGCCGGTCGTCATCGTCGACCGCGCCGATGACCTGCCACAGCCCGACAGCGTGCAGGAACATGGCGGCCGCCGCGTCGGCCTGGTCGTCGACGTCGTCGGGGTCGAAGTCGCTCACGTACCTGGCCAGAGCGTCCGCGTCGGCCGGCGTCCCCGGACCGCCCCGGGCGAGCGCCGACACGGCGGCAAGCCAGTCGTTGTGGTCAAGCGCACAGAGGGCGACCATCGACTCCTCATCGTCGGTCAGCTCATAGTCGTCCTGAAGCCCCTCGTACTCCTCGTCGTCCTCATCGTCCTCGTCGTCATCAGCGTCCCCGGCGCGCGGAAGCTCGTCTTGCGGGGACACGATGCCCGCCGCGAGCGTCAGCCACAGTTCCGCGTCGTCGGCCGGCAGGTTCTCCGGATCGACGCCGCCGCACGCGGCCAGCAGGTCCCGCGGCCAGCCGGGTGTTCTCATCGTTTCGCGGATCCGCTCACAGGCCACGCGTAGGTCTTTTTCGGGAACGGGTCGCTCCGGGAGCTCGCCGAGCACCCCGCGCAGTTCAGCCAGCGCCTCGGCTTCCGCGGCATCCCACTCGGCCAGGAACTCCTCGTCCTCCTCGTCGGTCAGGACCCACATCGGCACCCTGCCGTCCGGCAGCCCAGCCATCATCCATTCCTCCTGCAGGCGCCGGTGCTCGCGTAGCGCGGCAGCGCCCCCGGCGGCAAGCCGGTCCGGGTCGATCAGGCCGCGGTCAAGCAGGTCCTCCAGATGTGCCACCAGCAGCCCGTACATCTCGTTCTGCAGGTCAGTCCTGTCTGGCAGGTCCGCCCACACGAACATGCCGATGATCGCGGCTGGCTCGGTGCCGGTTGTCTCGAGCCAGTCCTGTACTTCCCCCACCGTGGCGCTACCGTCCGCGATCTTCTGCGTCAGCGCGGCGGCACTGTCCCAGAATGCGGCGGACATCGGGTTTCCCGCGGCGATGAGCTGCCTGCGCAGCCCGGGTAGCGCGGCGTGGGCGTCGCCCGCGCCGCCTTCCAGCAGAGCCCGTGCCACGTCGCGCCGGGTCAGCGCGTCGGCTGGCTTACCCGAGCTGGCTGCGATCTTCTGCGCGTCAATTGCCACGGCTCACCACCATAACGGTCGGTCGGAGGACTGCTCTGCGCGAACGGCAGTCAGTGCCCGGTGAAGACCGGACGGCGCCGCGCTGTGAAAGCCGCTACCCCTTCGGCGAAGTCGGCCGAACCGCCCATCTCCTGCTGGACCTGCGCCTCCAGCTCGAGCTGCTCGTCAATCCGCATGTACAGCCACGCGTTGAGCTGCCGCTTGATCCCGGCGTACGAACGCGTTGGTCCGTCGGCCAGCTTCAGGGTCAGCTGCTCTGCCTGCGGAATGAGATCCCCGTCCGGCCAGACCCGGTTGATCAGGCCCCAGTCCAGCGCCTGGCCGCTCGGCAGCCGCTCGCCCAGCATGGCCAGCTCGGCGGCCCGGGTGAAGCCGATCCTGGAGGGCACAAGCAGCGACGAGCCGCCGTCGGGCACGAGCCCGATGTTCACGAAGGCCAGCAGGAAGTACGCGGACTCCGCTGCTACCACAAGGTCGCAGGCCAGTGCCAGCGACAGCCCGATCCCGGCCGCGGCGCCCTGGACCGCGGCAACGACCGGCTTCGGCATAGCCCGGATTCCGGTGATGATCGGGTGATAGCGCTCGGTCAGCACTGCCTGCAGGTCCGGGTTTCCCGCCTGTGTCTGCGGCGCTGGTTCGCTCAGGTCGGCGCCGCTCGAGAAGGCGCGCCCGGCACCCGTCACCAGCACG
>JASIGS010000393.1 GCA_030052355.1 Streptosporangiaceae bacterium
TCCTTGGCCGCGGTGGTCCCGGTGTTCATGGCCACGCCGACGTCGGCCTGGGCGAGCGCCGGGGCGTCGTTGGTGCCGTCGCCGGTCATCGCGACCAGCTTGCCGCCCTCCTGCTCGGCCTTGATCAGGTTCATCTTCGCCTCGGGCGTCGCCTCGGCCAGGTAGTCGTCCACGCCCGCCTCCTGGGCGATCGCGGCGGCGGTCAGCGGGTTGTCGCCAGTGATCATGACGGTGCGGATGCCGGCCGCGCGAAGCTCGGCGAAGCGCTCGCGGATGCCCTGCTTGACGACGTCCTTGAGCTCGATGACGCCGAGCAGGTCCTTGCCCTCCGCGACGGCCAGCGGGGTCGCGCCCGACCTTGCGATCTTGTCCACGACGCGGTCGAGTTCGGGCGACGTCGCGCCGCCCTGCTCGACCACCCACCGGCGGACTGCCTCCGCGGCGCCCTTGCGGACCTGCCGTCCGTCGACGTCCAGGCCCGACATCCGGGTCTGCGCGCTGAACGGGACGAACACGTGCCCGTCACCGAGCTCGCGCTGCCTGATGCCGAACCGCTCCTTGGCCAGCACCACAATGGACCGGCCTTCGGGGGTCTCGTCGGACAGCGAAGCGAGCTGCGCGGCGCTGGCCACGTCCTCCTCGCTGTGCCCGTTGACCGGGTAGAACGCCGTCGCCATCCGGTTGCCCAGAGTGATCGTGCCGGTCTTGTCCAGCAGCAGCGTCTGCACGTCGCCGGCGGCCTCGACGGCGCGGCCGGACATGGCCAGCACGTTGCGCTGCACCAGCCGGTCCATGCCGGCGATCCCGATGGCTGACAGCAGCGCGCCGATCGTGGTGGGGATCAGGCAGACCAGCAGGGCAACCAGGACGACCACCGAGACCGTGCCGTGCGCGAAGACGGTGTAAGGCTGCAGCGTCACGACGACGGGCAAGAACACGATCGTCAGCGCCGCGAGCAGGATCGTCAGCGCGATCTCGTTGGGCGTCTTCTTGCGGTTGGCGCCCTCTACCAGGCTGATCATCCGGTCCAGGAATGTGTGACCGCGTTCGGCGGTGATCCGCACGACGACCCGGTCGGAGAGAACCTTCGTTCCCCCGGTGACGGCGGAACGGTCACCGCCGGACTCACGGATCACTGGCGCGGACTCGCCGGTGATGGCCGACTCGTCGATGGACGCCAGGCCCTCGATGATCTCGCCATCGGACGGGATGATGTCACCGGCCTCACACACCACGACGTCGCCCTTGGCCAGCGCGGACGCGGGGACGACCTGCTCTTCCCCGCCAGCCAGGAGCCTGCGGGCGTGCGTATCGGAGCGCAGGCTGCGCAGCGTGTCCGCCTGCGCCTTGCCGCGCCCTTCGGCCACCGCCTCGGCGAAGTTGGCGAACAGGACGGTCAGCGCCAGCCACGCCGTGATGGACCAGGTGAACACGCTCGGGTGCGCGATCGACTCGATCAGCGTGACGATCGAGCCGATCAGCACCACGAACATGACCGGATTGCGGACCTGCACCTTGGGATCGAGCTTGCGGAATGCGTCCACCGCCGCGTGTGCCAGGATGTCGCGGTCAAACAGACTGCGGCCGCGACGCGGACCGCCCGCCGGCTGGCCGGCCTCGAGGCCGGTGCCGGGCGCCGGCCCGATGCCGTCAGCGGCAGGCACGCGAGCGACAGCCCCCGGTGAGCTGGCTGGTGACAGTGTCATGACTGGTCCGTTCCGTCGAGCTGCTGCGGGACGTCGGCTGTGGGCAGCGGATGCACGACGAGAACCGGGCAGCGGGCCTGCCGCATGACCCGGTGGCCCACGCTGCCGAGCAGCAGGATGCTGATGGCCGGCCGGGGTCGCCGGGCCAGGACAATGACGTCCGCCTGCCAGGCGCTGGCCGCCTCGCAGATGGCCCGCGCGATCAGCGGCCGCTCCGCCTCAAGGACGGTGCCGCTGGCCCGGCAGCCGCTCCGCCAGGCTCGGGTCACCGCGCCGTCGATCACGGCGGTGGCATCGGAGCTGGACTCGACGTAGAACCGCCCGGTGCTGCGCACCGGCGGGTCAAACGCCCGCACGTGCACCACGCGGAGTTCGCCACCGATGTCGCAGGCAAGTCGCGCGCCGAGGGCCAGCGCGCTGGCGCAGTGACCGAAGGAGTCGACGGGCACGAGGATTCGCCGCAGCGATCCCCCGCCGCCACCGGCCAGCACGCCTGGGGTGTCTTGCAGGGTTGCGACGCTGGTCATCAGAAGAACCTCCCGTGCGAGAACTGCTCGACGATCGGGCCAAGCGACACGGCCGGGAAGAACGTGAGCGCGCCGACGATGAGCACCACGCCGACCAGCAGCCCCACGAACATCGGCTGATCGGTGCGGAACGTTCCGGCCGACGCGGCTACCGTCTTCTTGACTGCCAGGGCACCGGCCAGCGCGAGAACCGGCACCATGATCGCGAACCGGCCGAGCAGCAGGCCGAACGTGTTGATCACGTTGTAGAAGGCCGTGTTCGCGCTGATCCCGGCGAACGCCGACCCGTTGTTGTTGGTCACCGACGTGAAGTCGTAGAGGATCTCGCTGAAGCCGTGCGGGCCAGCGTTCAGTGGCCCGATCCGGCCCGCGTGCACCGACACGGCGATCGCGGTCAGGATCAGCACCACGATGGGCATGACCAGCACGCCGAGCGCAGCCAGCTTCACTTCCCGTGCCTGGATCTTCTTGCCCAGGTACTCCGGTGTTCGGCCGACCATCAGGCCGCCGATGAACACGGTGATGATGGCGAACAGCAGGATCGTGTAAAGGCCGCTGCCCACGCCGCCGGGCGACACCTCGCCGAGCATCATCCCGGTGAGCACCGCGAACCCGCCCATCGGCGTGTAGGAGTCCTCCGCCGAGTCGACGCTGCCGGTCGACGTCTGGGTCGAGGCCGTCGCGTACAGCGCCGATGAGGTGTCGCCGAAACGGACTTCCTTGCCTTCCATGTTGCCGGTCGGCTGGTGGCTCAGCCCGGCCGCGGCGACGGCGGGGTTGGACTGGTGCTCGGAGACCGACGTGATGGCCAGCCAGCCGCCGAACAGGACCGCCATCACGCCGAGGATCGCGACACCCTGGCGAACGCTGCCGACCATCTTGCCGAAGGTGTAGGTCAGGCCGACCGGGATGCAGAGGATCAGCAGGATCGACAGGAAGTTGGTCAGCCCCGTCGGGTTCTCGAACGGGTCGGCGCCGTTGGCGTTGAAGAAGCCGCCGCCGTTCGTGCCGAGCTGCTTGATCGACTCCTGGGAGGCGACGGGACCGCGCGGGATGACCTGGCTCACGCCGTTGAGCGCGTCGTGGATGTGCACCGGTCCCGCGAGCGTCTGCAGCGCACCCTGCGCCATGAACACGATCGCGGCGACGAAGGCGATGGGCAGCAGGACGTAGATGGTGCAGCGGATCATGTCGACCCAGAAGTTTCCGATGGTCTTCGCGCCCTTGCGGGCGAAGCCGCGGATCAGCGCGACCGCCACGGCGACGCCGACCGCGGCGCTGGCGAAGTTCTGCACGGCGAGCGCGCCCATCTGGGACAGATACGACATCGTCGTCTCGCCGGAGTAGGCCTGCCAGTTCGTGTTGGTCACGAACGAGACCGCGGTATTCCACGCCAGCGCCGGTGACACCGCAGGCAGGTGCTGCGGGTTGAACGGCAGCACGCCCTGCAGCCGGAAGATCAGGTACGTGACGCCGATCGCGGCCGCCGAGAAGATGATCAGCGACGTGGCGTACTGCTTCCACGTCTGCTCTGACTCCGGGTTCACGCCGATGACGCGGTAGATCGGCCGCTCGGCGAAGCGCAGCCA
>JASIGS010000394.1 GCA_030052355.1 Streptosporangiaceae bacterium
CCGGCTGCCGCCGCGGCGCCGCCAGCGGCGGCCACGCGGGCCCGGCCGGAGACCGCGCGGCGCAAGGCACCGGTGTGGCTGGCGCTGCTCGCCGCGCTGGTAGGCGGGCTGGCGCTGTACGCGGCGTTCCCCCCGATCGGGTTCTGGCCGCTGGCCGCGGTCGGCCCTGCGCTCCTGGTCATCGCGCTGTGGCAGCAGCGACTGCGGACCGCGCTCGCCGCGAGCTTCCTGTTCGGGTTTGCGTTCTTCCTGCCGCTGTTCTCGTGGGTCATCAACGTGCTCTGGTTCGCCTGGCCGGCCCTCGCCGTCGGCGAGGCAGTGATCTTCATGGTCCTGGCCGTCGGCCTGTGGCTGCTGCTGCGGCTGCGCGGCTGGCCGCTCGCCGCGGCCGGCTGGTGGGTGATGGCCGAGGCCGCGCGCGACCGCTGGCCCTGGGGCGGAGTCCCGTGGGGCCGGCTGGTGATGAGCCAGGCCGAAGCACCCGACCTGAAGTGGGTGGCCATCGGCGGCCCGCCTTTCCTCAGCTTCCTGATCGCGCTGGTCGGGGCGTGCCTGGCCTGGCTGATCATCGGCAGGCCGGGCAGCCGCCAGAGCGGCAGCGGCCCCTGGCGGGAACGCCTGCTGCCCGCCGCAGCACTCGCCGCCGTCACGGCCGTGACGCTGGGCGGGGCGTTCCTTCCCGCAGGCCAGGGCATGACGAACGGCAAGCCCGCGGCGGGGCTGGCCAGCGCGGAGGTCGCGGCGATCCAGGGCAACGTGCCGCACGAGACGAACCTGGAGAACCTGGTGCGCGAGGAGGAGGTCACGAACAACCACGTCGCTGCCACCGAGCACCTGGCCGCCAGCGTGCGCAGCGGCGCGATGCCCGCCCCGCAGGTGGTGATCTGGCCAGAGAACTCCACCGACCAGGACCCGAGCTTTGACCCGCAGCTCTACAACGAGATCCTTCGCGTGGTCGACGACATCGACCGGCCCGTGCTCGTGGGCGCGGTACTGCAGGACCCGGTCCGCAACGCGGGCCAGCTGTGGCTGCCGGGCAAGGGCCCGGTCGCGCAGTACATCAAGCGCAAGCTGGTCCCGTTCGGTGAGGTGATCCCGTTCCGCAGCCTGATCGAGAAGATCACCACGCTGCCGAACTCGATACAGCCCTACAACTTCACCCCAGGTCACCGCGCGGTCGTCTTCCACATCGGCAAGATCCGCCTGGGCGACGTGATCTGCTATGAGGTCGGCTTCGACGGCCTGGTCGCCTCCGAGGTCAACGCCGGTGCCAACCTGCTGTCGGTGCAGACCAACGACGCGGACTTCGAGCTCGACTGGCAGACGGGCGAGACCCTGCAGCAGCTCGACATGGCGCGCATCCGGGCCGTCGAGTTCGACCGAGCTGTGGTCGTCGCGTCCACCACTGGTGTCAGCGCGATCATCGCCCCGGACGGGTCGATGCTGACCAGTACCCACATCTGGACCCGGGCGGAGATCGAGGCCAGGGTGCCGCTGATCAGCTCGGACACCCTCTCCGACCGGCTCGGCGGCTGGCCCGAGGCGATACTGGCCTGGGGAACGTTCGCCGTGCTGGCGTTCGTGATCGTGCGCGAGTTCAGGCGCCGCCGGGCCGACCGGGCGCGGGCCAGGCTGGCAACCGAACCCGGATCACCCCATTCAGCATCACAATAGGAGCGTGCGCTTCTGGCGGGCTCTTCGACAGCCCTGGCGGTGGGCGGCGCTGGTCGCTGGCGGGCTTCCGGTGCTGGCGTTCCCGGCGGCGAACCTCGAGTTCCTCGGCTGGATAGGCCTGATCCCGGGGCTCGCGATCATGCGGGCGGCGCCGACCCGGCGCGAGGCGGCGGTCCGGGGCTGGTGGTTCGGCGCCGGGTACCTGCTCGCCGCCATGTACTGGCTGACCCCGAACCTCGGCCCTGCCGTGCCGCTCATCGCGATCGTGTTCGGCTTCCTGTGGAGCGGGATGGGATTCGCGGTCTGGACGCTGCTGCGGCCCCCGGTCACCGTGCTCAGGGCGCTTGCCGCGCTGTTCGTGGTGCCGAGCTGCTGGCTGGTCACCGAGTGGATCAGGTCGTGGCAGGCGCTCGGCGGGCCGTGGGCAGTGTTCGGCGCGAGCCAGTGGCAGCACCCGGCGATCCTGGCACTCGCGGCGATCGGCGGCGTCTGGCTCGTCACGTTCGCGCTGGTGGCGGCCAACACCGGACTGCTGCTGGCCCTGGTTCCCGGTGCCCGTCTGGCGGTGCGCCTGGTTGGCGTGGCGGGTGCGCTGGTCGCCGTGCTCGCCGGACCGCTGGCTTTCGCCCTCACCGCCCAGTCCCCGGTGGCGCGGCGGATCACGATAGCGCTCGTGCAGCCGGGGATCGTGACCACCAACGCGGGCCGGATGGCGGCCGAAGAGCGGCTCACAGCAGCCATGGCGGGCCGCGCTGACCTGTTCGTCTGGGGCGAGACCAGCGTCGGCTACTACCTCCCGGACTCCCCCGCCAGGCTGGCGGCCATCGAGCGGCTGTCCCGGTCGGTCGGGGCGGAGGTCCTCGTCGACCAGAACGCGGCCAGCCCGGCGAACGTCGATTCCAAGCAGGCCTTGCTGATCGCGCCCTCGGGCATCAAGGGACGCTACATCAAGTCCAGGCTGGTGCCGTTCGGTGAGTACATCCCGTTCCGCTCAGCTCTCGGATGGCTGACGAAGATCAGCAGGGCGGCCGCGCAGAACGACATCACCGGCCCCGGCGCGCACGTGATGACGGCGACACTGCCGGGCGGCAGGCGGCTCACCATCGGGGTGCTGATCTGCTTCGAGTCGGCGTTCCCCGACATGTCGCGGGTCGACACAGACCACGGCGCCCAGGTGATCATCTACCAGACCTCAGACTCGACGTTCCAGTCGAGCTGGGAGCCAGCGCAGCACGCCGCGCTCGACGCGCTGCGAGCAGCCGAGACGGGCAGGCCGGTCGTGCAGGCCGCGCTGACCGGCGACTCTGTCGCCTTCGAC
This sequence comes from Streptosporangiaceae bacterium, assembly GCA_030052355.1. Next base: position 2,993 of record JASIGS010000394.1, read on the forward strand.
GACCGGGGGCGGCTGCTCGCCTGGGTCGGCACCAGCTACCGGGGCGTGCTGCTCGTGCACCTCCAGCTGCCGCCCGCGTCGGCGAGAACCTTCTACGACCGGTTCGGGGACTATGTGCCGTGGACCGCGGTCGCCATCGTGGTCATCGCGGCGGCGGCGAGTGCCTCCGGGTGGTGGACCCGCCGCCGGGGATCTCCCGCCGGGAAGTCTGGCGCCGGGAAGTCTGACGCCGCGCTGACGGCGACCGCCGGTCCGCCGGCGGCGACTGCCGGCACCGAGATCGGCACTCCCGGCGGATAGAGGAACGGCGGGATTACCTGTGACGTCCACTTGGGCGGCCGCCAGCGTTGAGCGGCCCATTGCAATCGTGAGCCGCCAGACAAGTCCGGAATCTCGGGGCTGGTCCGCGCTCTAGCTGGCGCAACGGCTACCGGCGTGCAGACCGCGCGCCTATTCCCGTACCGGCCAGTAGTGACAACCATCATAGCGGGATGCAGATGGCTCTGAACTGGCGTTATACATCGCGATCCTCGCCGGGGGGCAACGAGCGGTAGTACCTGAATCCCCTGGTGCCGTGGCCGACCTAGTCCGCACCCCCCGCGGACTTTGACTCGGTCCGCCTTGAACCTGCGGTGCACACGATTGCGTGTGCGAGCTACGCCAGCACCCGACTGGTGAGCTCATCCCCGGGCCCAGTTGCCCGGGCGGCGAGGACCCACTGGGAAGGGAAGCGATGCTGAGCACTGACCGCATGCCCAGGACCGCCCGGGCTATCGGCCACACCTTGACCTCGGGCACCGGCGCCGACCGGCTGACCCGAGCCCTGCGCGACGCCGGCAAGGACATCTTTGACGCTGGCTCCAGCAAGCTGACCGGGGCCGTCCGCGGTCACGGCAAGGCTGTCGCGGCGGCCGGCGCCGTCGTCGCAGTGGCCGGTGCTGGCACCGCAGGCGCCGTAATCGCCGACGCAGGAAGCAGTTCCGCGAGCGCTTCCTCCGCCCACAGCCTCAAGGCTGGCGACCTGCCCGCGGGCACGCACGGCCAGCCTCCGGTCACCGGCACGCTGGCGGGCCTGACTGGCGCCGGGCACGCGCAGGGCACCGGGCACGCGGCCAGCACCGGGCATCTGCCGGGCGCTGGGCACGCCCGCGCCGTCGCGCAGCTCAGCG
>JASIGS010000395.1 GCA_030052355.1 Streptosporangiaceae bacterium
GGTTGCCGTGACCACCACGGCGGGCTTGGAGTGCGGTGACGCGGAGAACGCCATCCGGTATGTCGCCCAGATCGCGGGGCAGGAGGGGACGATTACCGGCTGGGCTGGCGAGCGGTCGAGCGCCCCGGCGAGCCGCGCGATCGCGACCGGCGAAGTCACGAGCTTGCGCAGCTTATGCTGCCCCACGAAGGTGGTGATCGTCAGCGCGCGATACCGCTTGGCGTCGATGTACTCGGCCGCCGTGCGCGGCCGGAACCAGATCACCTGGGCGTCAGCTCGCAGCAGCGAGCCGCCGGACTGGGCGGGCGCCACGGTCAGGACGAGCTGAGCCAGGTAGATGCCGCGGGGGAGCGAGACGTCGGCAAAGCTGATGTCTGTGACGCCGGCTCCGTAGAACCCGCAGCTGCAGGTGGTCGCCGCGGCCATGCCAGCCGGGCGGGCCGCTGCCAGCTCGGCCGCGACGTCGCTCATCGGCTGACGTAGCGCGAAAAGCTGACGCACGTCCAGCTCCGCGTACCCGCCGACCTGGAGGATGGGCCTGCCCAGCAGCCGCGGCACCGGCTGTGCCGGCAGCCGGCGAGCCCCGGCCGGCAGGTGCAACCGGGTGAGCAGCGCTGCGGCGAGCACCGCAGCCTCGGCCCGGCTGCCGGCCGGAGGGGAGCTGACCGCCGTCAGTGCGCGGCCGCCGAGGTGCGGTTGCGCACCACCGGTGCTTGTCGCCGCGACACTGCTGCATGCCGTCAACCCTGCCGTGGCCGCTGCCGCCAGGCAGGCCAGCGTCCGAGCTCGCATCGGCTGCCCCCTAACTGTGCGGCAGTTAGACGTCGGCGCGCCCTGACTGGTTTCCGGTTTATGCGGCGGGCGCCACGGCCCGTGTCCGGTGGACGTCGGGCGTACGATCACGAGGTGGCCGAGAGGGTGCTCGTGTACGGCGTCACGGGGTCCGGCAAGACAACGTTCGCGCGGAAGATATCCGAGCGCACCGGGCTGCCGTGGCACGCGGTCGACGAGCTGACCTGGGAACCGGGCTGGGTGGAGGTTCCGGCCGACGAGCAGCGCCGCCGGATCGAGCAGATCTGCGCGGGGGAGCGCTGGATTCTCGACTCTGCCTACGGCAAGTGGCTCGACGTTCCGCTGGCGCGGGCCGAGCTGATCGTGGCGCTCGACTATCCGCGCTGGCTCTCGCTCAGCCGGCTCGTCCGGCGGACGATGTTGCGTTCCCTCGACCGCAAGCCGATCTGCAACGGCAACACCGAGTCGTTCCGCCAGGCGTTCTCGCGCGACTCGATCATCGGGTACCACTTCAGGTCGTTCGCGCGCAAGCGGGCACGCGTCCGGGCCTGGGCGGCCGATCCAGGCGGACCGCAGGTCGTCCGGCTGAGCACGCCGTCGGCGGCCAGGCGCTGGCTCGCGGGCCTGCGACCAGCCCCGGCCGGGCTGTCGGCCGGTAACAGCGACCGGTGACGCGCGTTCGGCCCGGGTAGCCGCGAGCGCGCGCAGGCTGGGCGGGCTGCCGGGCACGTTCCCTATATAGGGGTGATAGCGGGCTGAGACCACGCTGGCCTTGCGCTGGTGGCCTTGGCGGGATATCGTTTGAGCACTCGCTCAAACTATTCACTCAGCTATGAGGATTCGATGGCCAAGCCGGGACCGCGTACCGAGGCCGGCGAGGGAGCTGTTCGGGCCCGCAGCGCCGACGTGCGCCGTGCGCTGGTCGCGGCGGCCATCGAGGCGCTCGCCGAGGTCGGCTTTGCCGGCGCCAGTGCCAGGGAGATCGCCGGCCGTGCGGGCTGCAGCCAGGGCCTGGTGTTCTATCACTTCGGCTCGGTCAACGACCTGCTGCTCGCGGCGCTCGACGAGATCAGCGCGCGGCGGATGGACGCCTACCGTGCGCTGGTCGACCAGGCTGCCTCGGTTGCCGGCCTCGCGGACGCGGCGCGGTCGATCTTTGCCGAGGACCTCGAGTCCGGGCACGTCCGCGTGCTCGTGGAGATGATCGCCGGGGCTCAGTCGGTGCCCGGTCTCGGCGAGCGGGTGGCTGAGCGGCTGGTGCCGTGGCGGGAGTTCGCCGAGAGGGCGGTCAGGCGGGCGCTGGGCGGCTCGCCGGCAGCGCGGCTGCTACCCGCGGCTGACGCCGCGCACGCGATCGTCGCGGGCTTCCTGGGCTTGGAGATGCTCGCGATGCTTGACGGCGACACGTCGGCCGCGACGGCGGTCTTCGCCCGGGCGCGCTCGGTCGCCAGGCTGCTCGACGTTCTTGCGGGGATAAAGCTCCCGGCAGGCAGGAGGGACGGCAAATGAGTCAGCTTGACGTGGTAACAGGTGCGTTCAGTTACTCCGGCGCCGCGATCACGCGCGAACTGCAGGGGCGCGGGCACCGGGTCCGGACGCTCACCGGGCATCCGGAGCGAGCCCCGGCCGGAACGGGCGTGGAGTGCCGCCCGCTCGACTTCACCGACCCTGCCGGGCTCGCGGCGTCCCTGGCGGGCGCCGACACCCTCTACAACACCTACTGGGTAAGGTTCGGCCGCGGTCAGGTCAGCCACGAGGCGGCGGTCGCGAATAGCAGGGTCCTGTTCACCGCCGCGGCCGGGGCAGGAGTACGGCGGATCGTGCACGTGTCCATCACCCACCCGAGCCTGACCTCGCCGTACTCGTACTTCCGCGGCAAGGCGCTGGTCGAGCAGGCGCTCGCCGAGACCGGCCTGCCGTACGCGATAGCCAGGCCCGCGATCTTGTTCGGCGGCGACGGGGTCCTGGTGAACAACATCGCCTGGCTGCTGCGGCGGCTGCCGGTGTTCGCCGTGGGCGGCCGTGGCGACTACCGGATCCGCGGCATTCACGTGGACGATCTGGCGCGGCTGTGCGCGGACCTCGGCGCTGGCCTTGGCGCGGACCTGGGCGCTGGCCCTGGCGCTGGCCAGGGGAAGAACTCGCTGGTGGTGGACGCGGTGGGCCCGCAGTCACTGACGTTCCGCGAGATGGTGGACGCCATCAAGCAGGCTGTCGGCAGCCACGCGCTGGTACTGCCCGTTCCGGGTGCGCTGATTCCGGCGCTGGCCGGCGTGCTGTCGCTGACGCTGCGCGACACGCTGCTCACCGCGGACGAGTACCGCGCGA
>JASIGS010000396.1 GCA_030052355.1 Streptosporangiaceae bacterium
CTGTCGTGGCGGCGCGTCGACGAGCTGGCGCCAGAGCTGCGCCAGCGGTGGGCGGCGGCGCGCGTGTGGGCCGCGCACCAGGCGCCCTACCTGGCGACCGCGGTGCTCGCGCTCGATCCGGTCGTCGTCCTGGCAGAGCCCGGATCGCCGGTTCCCGACCTGCGCGGATTCCCCGCCGACCAGGCCTGGCACGTCTACCTCGACCCGGACGTGCTGGCGGCGGCTGAGCCCCAGGCGGTCGGTTTCTGGCTCCTGCACCAGGTCACGCACCTGCTGCGCGAGCACGCCGACCGGTACCCAGGGCCTGCCGCCGAGCTGCCGGGCGGGTCGCCGCTGGCGGGGCAGACGGCGGAGCAGCGGCAGTGGAACGTCGCTGGGGACTGCGAGATCGACGACGACCTGCAGGCCGGGGAGCTCACGCTGCCGCCGGAAGCGGTGACGCCCGAGATGTTCGCGCTGCCGGACGGCTGGACAGCCGAGCAGTACTGGGATGCGCTCGGCGGTATCAGCTCCAGCTCCAGGCCCGGGGCCGGCGCGGGAGCGGACGGGCGCGACGCCGTCGGCGTTGACTGCGGGACGGGCTGCGACGGGCAGCAGCGGCCGTGGAATTGCGGTAGGCCAGGGCTGACCGCGATCGGCCAGCGGCTGCTTGGCCAGGACGTGGCGAGGCGCATCAGGGAACACCAGCGCAAGCGCGGCGATGTCCCGGCGGGCTGGCAGCGGTGGGCGGACGACGTGCTCGACCCGGTCGTGAACTGGCGCCGTCAGCTCGCCGCGGCCGTCCGGCGCGGGGTGGCCGACGTGGCCGGCCGGGTGGACTTCACCTACCGCCGCCCGTCCCGGCGTGCCGCGGCGCTGCCCGACGTCGTGCTGCCCAGCCTGCGCCAGCCGCTGCCGCAGGTGGCCATGGTGCTGGACACCTCGGGCAGCATGAGCGACGGGATGCTGGCGCAGGCACTCGGCGAGGTCGGCGGCGTGCTGCGCAGCCTCGGCCTCGGCCGCAGGAACCTGCGGGTCATCTGCTGCGACGCGCAGGCCTACGAGCACCAGCGGGTGCTCGACGCGCGTGAGGTCCGGCTGCTCGGCGGTGGCGGAACGGACATGGGGAAGGGCCTGACGGCAGCAGCGGAGCTCCGGCCCCGGCCTGATCTGGTCGTGGTACTCACCGACGGTCACACGCCCTGGCCGAGCCGTGCCCCGGACGGCGTGCGAGTCGTCGTCGGCCTCATGGACCAGGCCGGCAACGTGCCCGACTGGGCGACGACGGTGCTGGTCGGCGCAGGCGAGGAGGCCAGCCGGTGAGCAAGGCCGGCCCGGACAACCCGTGGCGTGACGACGATCGCGACCAGAAGGCATGGACCGACGCGGGGTTCGCGGCCGACCAGGCCCGGGTCTTCCGGCGCTGGCGATTCACGCTCGAGGAGGCGATCGGCTGGCGGCACGCCGGGGTGGCGGACGGCGTGCGCGCCGCCCAGTGGGTGACGGCCGGGGTGACGCCGGAGTCGGTCGACCGCTGGCGCGCAGCGGGAATCGACGCTAGTCAGGCGGTGCACTGGCACGAGATGGGGTTCGACCTGGCCGCAGCAAGGGAGGCCAGGCAGCGCGGCCTCACACCGGAAGCCGCGTTCGCGCAGCGGCGGGCCAGCTGGTCGGGCCCGGCCGGCCGTCGGGGGCCAGGAGCCCCGGGAGCAAGGGCTGACCTGGTGCGCGGACTGCAAGAGGCAGGCGTGCCGATGCGCGTGCTGCACGGTTACCTGGCCGCGAACTGGGAGCCCGATGAGGCGCTGCCGTGGGCGGCGGCCGGAATCCAGGCGGCCGAAGCGAGCTTGTGGCGGATGCTCGGCCTCACCGCCGCCGAAGCCGGCAGGCTGGTCAAGAAGGGCGCCGACCCGGTCGCGGTCGTCCGGGAGTGGTGGCGCGCGGGCATACCGTTCGAGGAGGTTGCCGACTGGATCGGAGCCGGCCTGACCGCTCAGGAGGCCGCCGCCCAGCGGGCCAGGGGCATCACTGCGGACCAGGCGGCCGCGCTTCGCGCGCTCCGTGACCAGGAGACCGAAGACTAAGAGCCGGCAGGCAGTTCGAGGCCGCGGGCCAGCCGGTCGGCCTTGCGCAGCGCGTCGGGAATGCGGTACGGGCCGGCCATGTCGCCGACCAGCACGGTCGCGTCGGCGATGCTCATGCCCGCGGCGGTCACAAACAACGGCCGGGATGAGCGCCCGCGCACGACTTGCGCGGCGTGCGTGGCCGGCTTGAACGCGCTCTTGGCGACGCCGATGACGGGGACGGCGTACTCGGCGTGCACGTACGCGCCGAGGCCGGGCCTGCCCGCGGGATCCAGGTCGACATATCCGTCGACAACGATCAGGCCCAGGCCGGCAGCTCCCTGCAGGACGGCGCGCAACGGCGGCAGCTCGCGCAAGTAGAACTCGGCGGGCTGGTACGGCGCCGTTGCCGGGCCGACGACCACGCGGCTGCTGGTGAGCGCCGCGAACCGTGCGTCGGCAGCCGTTACGAGGGCTGCCCGGCAGCCTTGCGACCCGAGGTAATGCACATCAACGGCGGCGAATGCCGGACGCGGTCCCACCTCGGCTAGGCAACGGCAAGGTTCGTTGCCGGCTCAGAGCATCGGCCGGGCGCCGACCAGGGTAAGCGCGTGGCCGGCCAGCCTGCAGCCACTGGCCAGCGCCTCGCCGGGAGGCTTCTTGTCCAGCCAGGCGGGCAGGAATCCGGCGATGAAGGCGTCCCCGGCGCCGGTGCGGTCCACGATGCGCTCGACCGGCGCTGCGGGCACCCGGAACGGCTCGGGACGGCCGCCGGCATACATCATCGCGCCGTCGTGACCCAGCTTCATGACCACCTGCGGGTACCAGGCGTTCAGCACCCTGGCCGCTTGGCTGGGGTCTTCCCGGCCGGTGAGCACCCGGCCCTGTTCCGGATTGACGAACAGCAGCGTTGCCCCGTTGGTCAGCTGGAGGAACGGCTCGGCGCCCACGCGCTCGAGCGGCGCCGACGAGGCACCGTCCACCGATATCGTCATGCCGGCCCGGCGGGCGTGGCCGAGGGCAGCGAGGACAGCCTGCCGGGAGCCGGCGTTCAGCAGCGTGTAGCCGGACGCGTGCAGGTGGGTCCCGGGCGTGAACAGATCCTTGGGCAGGTCATCGGCGGACAGCGCGGCGTTCGCGCCCGGGTCGGAGAGCATGGTGTGATCCCCCTTGTGGGTGATCATGACGACGCACGTGCCCGTGGGCCGTTCCGGGTCCATGACCAGCCTGGCATCGACGCCGTAGCCCATCAGCTCCATGTCCCGGTTGCGGCCAGCGATGTCCGCGCCCCTGCGCCCGACGAACGCGACCTCGGCGCCGTCGACCGCCAGCCAGGCCGCGACGTTCGCGCCAGAGCCGCCGCCGTGCATGGTCACTGAGGCCGGGGTGTCGCTAGCCCTCGCCAGCGCCTGGGTCGCGTGCGCGACCGTGTCCGTCATGAGGTCGCCAACGACGACAACGCGGGTCAATGTCGTCACCACCTTGATGAGGCTGAGCCGCGGACCATCGGGAGGAGGCAGGCCGGGTTCAGAGCCGGTGCTCTAAAAACTAACAGCTTTCGCGTACCCATCTGTTGCGGTTTGCTGTCCCCGGGGTGGTCAGCCACGGCTATGGCTGTTGTCTGGGCTCAAGCCGGGAGTGTTGTCACACGGCCCGCCACTACCAGCAGGTTCACCTCTGACTCCGCCGCGAGCCGCTGGTTCAGCCAGCCAAGCTGGTCGCGGAACAGCCGACCGGACTGGAAAGCAGGAACCACCCCAGAGCCTACCTGGTCGGTCACCGCCACGACGAGCGCGCTTGTCTGCCGCCAGGCTTCGATGAGCTCGGCGATCCGCGCCTCGACGAGCTCGAGCCCCGTGTCGTCTTCCCACACGCCGGCCGACGCCATGACTCCGGCCAGCCAGGTGCCGATGCCGTCGACCAGGATGGCGCCGGTCTCCGTCCGCAAGGCCGCGGCCACGTCCAGGGTCTCCAGCGTTCGCCACCAGGCTGGCCTGGCCGCGCGGTGCGCGGCGACGCGACTGGCCCAGTCCCGGTCCGCGTCGCGGTCATGTCCCGCCGCTGACCCCTCCGGCCACGGGCCGGCGGCCAGGTACGTCACCCGTGGCTCGCCGGACAGCCGGAGCTGCGCCTCGGCCGACTTCCCCGACCGGGCGCCGCCGATGATGAGCGTGCGGTGCGGCCGGACCGGTCCGCCGCCCGGCCGTTCCCCGCCCACGGCGGACGCCCCGCTGCCCGGCGGGGGCTCGGTCCGCCGGATCCGGACAAGCTGGCCGTCCTCGCCAGCCACCGCACGCCAGATCTCGCAACGCCGGGTCATCTCCCGCTCGGAACTCACCCTGTGATCCGTGCAGAGCGCCAGCACTGCCGTACCGGAGCGCACGAGCCCGGCGGACCTGAACCGTCCTAGCTGGGCAGGCCCGGCCAGCAGGTCGAGCAGCGCGACGTCGTACGGCTGTGCCCCGGCCAGCGGCTCGGGAACCGCGCCCTGCCCGGCCGCCAGCAGCATCCTGGCGCCATCTGGCGCGGTCACGTCCCAGCCGCCCGGCAGGGGCCGCACGACGTGCCGACCGGCAGGCGGCGGGCTCGTTCCCCTGAACGTGAGCGTGTCATCAACCCGCACCTCGCCGGGCTCGCGGTGGCGGCCCGCCACCCTCGCGCGCATGCACGACGCACAGCGACAGCCGTCCTGCGGCCAGCCCGCCTCGCCGCCCGTGCCGACCAGGAGAACGTCCACTGTCCCGCCGCGAACTGCCGTTGGTTACGATTGGGCCGCCGATGGGCCGCCAGACGGCCCGATCCTAGCTACCGAGGCGCGCAATGACCTGGACCTGGCAGTTGGAGTCCATCGACGGCGCCGTGGTGATCGTCCGGGAGCCGGCCAAGGAGACCTTCAGCAGCCAGGGCGACGCGGAGAGCTGGCTCGGCGAGAACTGGCCGGGCCTGCTGAAGGCCGGCATCGACCAGGTCAC
>JASIGS010000397.1 GCA_030052355.1 Streptosporangiaceae bacterium
TGACGACGTATCCCTCGGTGCACGTCAAGTGGACGTGCGCCGAGCCGCCGGTCAGGCCGTCCGGGCCCGTCCAGTCGTAGACCGCGAGGTTCGTCACCGCGGTGCCGCCAGGGAAGGGCCCGGCGGCCATGGTCGCGTCTCCTGTCCGGCCCGCAGCCCGGCGACGAGCCTGGCGCAGCCGGCTTCGTCTGCCGCTCCGTCCGCCACGATCACGTCATAGCCGAGCGTCAGGTCCTGGCCGGCCTGCAGCGGGTATTCCTCGGTGAAGAACGGCGCCGGGCACAGGCAGGCGTAGACGCCGGTCCGGACGAACCACTCACTCGGGTAGGAGAAGTTCCGGGGGTTGTCGGCGAAGACCAGCGTCGAGTCCCGGCCGGTGCCGTCGTGACGCCCGGTATAGCCCAGCCAGGCAGCGCGGATCCCCATCAGCTCGTCGCCGCCCGGCCCCTTCTCAGTCAGCGCGGTGCCGCCGGAGAACGACCGCGGCCCGCGCCAGAACAGCCCGCTGTACCCGGCGTTCTCGCGGCCCTGGGTGGTCGCGCTGCCGAGCGGGATGACGTGGTCGCTGACATTCCGCATCGTGGTGGCGAAGCCGAGCCGCCAGGCCGCCTGGTCCGGCAGCACGCTCGCGGTGATCGTGCGGGTTTCGCTGATCCAGGTCTCGCCCTGCGGCGTGATCCAGCTGAGCCGCTCCTCGACATACAGGCCGTCGTCGCCGACGCTGATGCGGGTGAACCTGTCGTGCCGCTGCGTGCCGTTGTTGTCGAGCTGCACGTACCCGCGGTCACGGCGGAAGCTGGGGCCGCCCCAGAAGTTCATCCCGCCGACTTCGGCCAGCGACCAGGAAATCCCCTTGTGCCACACGTGGTCATGCGGCCGGTAAAGGCTGACCAGGTCCCCGCGGAGCGTCCGCACCGGATGGAAGTACGGCCGGGGCGACTCCACTTCCGGCTCGGTCGGCCGGTAGACGTACCGGAACAGCTCTGTTCCTTCGTAGCTGCAGGACACCGAGCCGTCGCGCCTGCGGCTCAGCGATAGTCCTCCCCCTGGGTTTGCCAGCCCGGGGCTCATCGCACGGCTCCCGTCAGCCGGGCATCCGCCGCGCCGTCTCCGTTCATCCGGAGGTAGAACGGGGAGGCAGGCCCGAGGTCCTCCGGCCGCACCGGCCGGCCAAGGGAGGCCGAGGCGTACACGCCCGCCACGAGCCGCATGGTGCGCAGCGCGTCCGCGGAAGTGACCGGCGGAGCGGAACCCTCGCGAAGGGCCGCGAGCACCGCGGCGAACTGCGCGGCGTGCCCGCTGGACACACCGCGCTCGCCGGCGTTCCAGGCCGAGCTGACCTGCGCCTCGAAACCTGGCGCCGGCGTGATCGCCCAGTTCTCGTCGCGGTACCCGTACACGTGCGTGAGCTCCACGGTCGCCCTTTCGAAGTCGAATCGCAGGTAAGACTCCTCGCGCGGGGACAGCACGCTGTTGATCACACTGGCCACGGCGCCGCTGGCGAACGTCACGTGTGCCAGCGACAGGTCCTCGGTCTGCGTCCGCCGTGCCTGCCTGCGGGTGATGGCCGATACTTCCGTCCAGTCGCCGAGCAGGTAAGCCAGCAGGTCCATCTGGTGGATGCCGTGTCCCATGGTCGGCCCGCCGCCCTCGGTGTCCCACCGGCCACGCCACGGCTCGTCGAAGTAGGCCTGGTCGCGGAACCACAGGGTGTGGCAGACGGCGACCAGCGGCCGGCCGAGCACGCCATCGGAGATCATCCGCCGCAGTCGCCGGGCCGCGGAGCCGAATCTGTGCTGGAACACCGTCGCGATGAAGGGCCCGTCCTTGCCCTCCGCCTGCGCCATCGCCTCGAACTCACCGACGCTCAGCGCGGGCGGCTTCTCGACCAGCACCGAACTGCCGGCCCGCAGGCATGTCAGCGCGATGTCGGCGTGCGCGCCGGGCGGGGCGCACACGTGCACCAGCTGGGGTCTGGCCGTCTGGAGCAGCGCGGCGAGCGTGTCGTACCTGGGTATGCCGTACTCGGCGCAGAACGCCCGCGACCGGTCCTGGTCAACGTCAGTCGCGCCCACCAGCGACGCCTCGTCGCCGAGCGTCCGCAGCGATTGCACGTGTATCCGCGCGATGTTGCCGGTGCCGGCAATCGCGACCGAAGTCGGTGCCATCCGCCTTCTCTTTACTGCGCTATCCGCCGTGTTTCCGAAACGTTTCTAAGGATCGATGCGATCGTAGGGCGGCCCGCCGTGACGGTCAAGACTGGGGAGGCTGTACGTATTTGTGATATCTGTCCACCATCGTGGCCAGCGTCTGCCGCGCCGGAGCCGCCCAGACCGCCGCGTTGAAAATCTCGACCTCGGTCCAGCCCTCGTACCCGGCGGCGCGGGTCGCGCGGTCCAGCCCGCGGAAGTCGATGCACCCGTCGCCGATGTGGCCGCGGCCGAGCAGCACGTCTGCGGGCAGCGGCAGCACCCAGTCTGACAGCTGGAAGCCGAGGATCCGCGGCCCGGCCCTGGTGATCGACGCCTCAATGTCCGGGTCCCACCACACGTGGTAGGCGTCCAGCATCACCCCGACATGCGGGCCGAATTGCTCAGCGAGCTCGAGCGCCTGGGCCGTGGTGCTGATCACCGAGCGGTCCGCGCAGAACATCGGGTGCATCGGCTCGATGGCCAGCGTGACCCCGTACGCGGCAGCCTCACCTGTCAGTTCGGCGATGCCGTCCGCCACCATCTGGCGCGCGCCGCGCAGGTCCCGGCTGCCCGCCGGGACACCACCGCAGACCAGCACGAGCACCGGCGCGCCGACCTGCGCAGCCTGCTCGATGGCGCGCCGGTTGTCCGTGACGGCGGCGGCTCGGTCAGCGGCGCTGGCCGCGGTCAGGAAGCCGCCGCGGCACAGGCTGGTGACGGTGAGGCCAGCGTCACTGACCAGCCGCGCGGCACGCGCGGCACCGATCTCGTCGACTCGTTCCCGCCATAGCCCGATCCCGCGCACGCCGGCCTCCACGCAGCACCGGACCGCTTGCTCGATCGTCAGGTGCCGGGTGGTTGCCTGGTTGAGCGACAGGCGCCCTGAGTCGTTCACGACCCGATGCCCGCCAGCCGGCGGGCGGCCAGCCCGGCGTCAGGAAGCAGGCCCGCCGCTCCGGCGAGCGCGGCGAGCCGCCGCAGGTGGCCGGCGTCGCGGGCGGTCTGCTGGCCGCCGAGCATCACGAAGCAACGCTGATGGCCGGCCAGCCAGGCGAGGAACGTCACCCCCGTGGTGTAGTGCGGCACCGGCGGGGCGAACAGGTGCCTGGCCAGCGGGACCGTGGGCGCCATCAGCTCGTCGTACCGGCTGGTGTCGCCCTCCGCCAGGGCTTGCAGCGCGGCCGCTGCG
>JASIGS010000398.1 GCA_030052355.1 Streptosporangiaceae bacterium
CAGGTGTTCGAGCACGGCATGCCGCCGCACGGCGGGTTCGCCATCGGGCTCGAGCGGTGGACCGCGCTGCTCACCGGCGCGGCCAACGTCCGGCAGGTCACGCTGTTCCCGCGCGACCTGCACCGGCTCAGCCCGTAGGGCAGGTCGGTCAGGCCGACTCGGCCTGCAGGATCTCGGCCGGGGACCGGCGCGCGCCAGCGCGCGCCGGTCCCGCCGTGAGCGCCGCGAGCACGACGAGGATTCCGGCCACCATGAGGATCAGCCACCAGGCGGGCGGCAGCGGCATGCTGGAAGCGGCGCTGTGCCCGACCGCCCACACCAGCCCGAGGCCCAGCGGGATCCCGAGCAGCGCGCCCGGCAGGGCCGGGATCAGCTGCGTGACCGACAGGGCAGCCGCCACCTGAGCCGGCCGGGCGCCCAGGGCCCGGGAGAGAGCGACGGAATGCCTGGCGTCTGCCGCGGTGGCCTCCGTGATGAAAACGGCGTTGACTGCGGCCAGCGCGGCCAGCATCACCGTGAGCACCAGCAGCACCTGGTCTAGACGGATGAAGCGCGGATCGGCGAGTGCCGACAGCCCTCGCATCCTCAGCACGGCCCGGTCTTCCAGTTCGTGCACGCTCAGCACGGCGACGATCGTGGTCGCGGTGATCGCGACGCTGCACCCGGCCAGCACGGTTCGCCGGGGCCGGCGGGCGGCGAGCCGGAGACCGAGCAGCAGCGGCACCGGGAGCCGCCGGGACAGCGCGATGAGCGCGCCGCGCCGCCGTGGCCGCGTGGCCGAATCGGCAAGCGCGTCAACCGTGCTGGTGCGGGCGGCCCGCAAGGCTGGCACGAAGGTAGCGAGCAGCGCCACTCCGACCGCGAGTGCTGCCACGTACTCGACGGTCGCAGCGGTGATCGAGGGCGCCCCCGCGGTGCCGATGAGACCGCTGCCAGGACTGGTCAGAAGCGGCCCGGCCAGCCAGCCGACTACGAGGCCCGCGACCGCGGCGACGACGGCGAGCAGCAGGTTCTCGGTGAGCAGCACGGTCGCGACGAACCTCGGCGAGCCGCCGACCGCCTTCAGCAGGCCGACCCGCCTGGTCTGATCGGTCATCCGGCCGCCCACGATCACCGCGACGCTCGCGACCGCGAGCAGCCCGAGCAGCCAGCTGCCCACCAGCAGCACGAGCTGCTCGTTCATGATTACCTTGCCGTCTTCCTGCGCGATCTGCTGCCAGGGCACGACATTCAGCAACTGGAACCGGCCGGCGCTGTGCGCCTGCGCGAAGGCCTGCGCGCTTGCCGGGTCGCTCAGCCGCAGGTCGGTCACGTAGGAGAGCGGCATCCCCGGGCTGGCGAAGCTGCGGGCAGCAGCCGGGGTGACCCAGACCATGCCGCACTCGCTGCTCGGGAAGAACGCGCCAGCAAGCACGAAATCGGCGTCCGGGTACGGCACATTCGCCGCGCTGACCGCTATCCCGGAGACACGGAACGGCCTGCCGTTCAGCGTGATGCGCTCGCCGACGTGCACGCCCAGCGCCTGCGCGAAACTCCGCTCCACGACCACCCCGTTGCCGGAGATCCAGCTGCCCTGTGTCACTTTCGGCTGATCGATCGCCGCGTGCCCGGACGGCCGGCCCTCGGCCGTCACCCCCGCCGTTACGCCGCCCACCCGCAACGTCGCCCAGCCGACCGGATACGGGCCGCCGGAGCCCGCGACGCCCGGCTCGCGCGTCAGCGCGCGCATCTCGGCGAGCGCTGCGGCCGGGCTGGCGCCACCCGGCATCGACGGCATGTCGAAGTAGCTGGCCACCACGTCCGGTCCGGCTGTCTCCTGCCTGGTCTGCTGGTAGGGCTGGCTGATCACGCCGTGCAGGGCCAGGCCCAGCGTCAGCGTCGTCGTCGCGGCCAGAATCACGAGCAGCATCAGCGCGGTCTGCAGCGGCCGTCGGCGCAAGTCGCGCGTGACGAGCCGGCCGGTCACCACTAACTTGCCCATGGTCACTGGTCCAGGTTGAGCAGGTCGGCGAGCGCCCCGCTGGTTCCGCCGGTCAGCCTCGTCTCGTCGACGAAGGTCCCGTCGCGCATGGAGATCAGCCGGTCCGCGGTGGCCGCGATCCGCGAGTCATGCGTGACGATCACGAGGGTCTGGCCGGCCTGGTGCAGGCTCTCGAAGACGCGGAGCACGTCGACGGTGGCCTCGCTGTCGAGGTTTCCTGTCGGCTCGTCGGCGAGCACGATCAAGGGCTCGTTGGCCAGTGCCCTGGCGATGGCCACCCGCTGCCGCTGACCCCCGGACAACTCCGATGGCAGGTGCCTGGCCCGGTCCGCCAGCCCGACCTGGTCGAGCAGCTCGGCGGCCCGGCGCCTCGCGGCCCGCGGCGAGCGCCCGGCCAGCAGCGCGGGCAGCTCGACGTTCTCCACCGCGGTGAGCTCGTCCATGAGGTGGAAGGCCTGGAACACGAAGCCGACCGCGTCCCGGCGGACCGCCGCGAGCCCTCGCTCGGTCATCTGGTCGATGCGCTGTCCCGCGATCCACAGCTGTCCTGCGTCGGGCCTGTCGAGTCCGCCGAGCAGATGCAGCAACGTCGACTTCCCGCAGCCACTCGGCCCCATGACGGCGACGGTCTCGCCGAGAGCGACGTCCATGTCCACGCCGTCCACGGCGCGGACTAGCGCCTCCCTGCTGCCGTACTCCTTGCGCAGGTCATGCGCCCGCAGCATGAACTTCTCGCTCTCGGCCACGGCGTTCCCTTCGTCTGTCATGCCTGGGCCTTCCGGCCCGTCCAGTTCCGCTCGCACGCCTCGAGCCAGCGCAGGTCAGCCTGCAAACGCAGCACGACCCCCTCAAGCAGCAAGCCGGCGTCGCTGCCAGCCGGCTCCGCCATCGCGGCGCGCTGTGCATCCCGCAGGCGCCGGAACAGCTCCCGACGCTGCGCGTCCACGATGGCGATCGGATCCGCGATCCTGGCCGCCGCGGCGGCGATCAGCTTGAGGTGAAACTCGGCCAGGTCCGGCCTCGGCCAGCTGACCTCGGCCAGCCAGTCGGCCACACGCTGCTGGCCGGCCGCCGTCAGCGCGTACACCTTGCGGTCTGGCCGGTCCGGCGTCCCGGCCGCGGACTCAGACCTGGCCAGGCCCGCCTTCTCCAGCCGGGTCAGCGTCACGTAGATCTGCCCGTCATTCATCGCGTCGCCGAGCGGGCCGAGTGCCTGCCGCAGCCGAGTGCGCAGCTGGTACCCGTGCGACGGCTCTTTGGCCAGCAAGGCGAGCACGACTTCCTGCTGCAACGGGCGTTCCCTCCCCTAACGGTTAGCTAGAGGATAACGGTTATCCCCGAGGAATTGTCAAGCTCCCGCGACTGCCGGACGTCCAGAACTGCGAGCCGTCCTGCGGGGGCGTCGTGGTCCACCTCACGCCCAATGAGGGGCGTCAGGTGGACCTTCACGCCCTATCGTTCCGGTCCAATCGGCAATCGCCGGCGATACGGCGCATTTGCGGCTGCTAGGAGAGCTGCCGGATGACCTGCACGAGCTCGTCGGGGCCGATGCCCTGCCTGCGTGCCAGTGCGACGAGCTCACCCGCCTTCGCCACGACGGCGCTGCGCTGCGGAGCAACGCCAGCGACCGTGACGCCGCGGCCGCGGCGGAACTCGAGCAGCCCCTCGTCCCTGAGGTCCCGCAGCGCGCGGTAG
>JASIGS010000399.1 GCA_030052355.1 Streptosporangiaceae bacterium
TGAACCGTCGGCCCGGCCCGGGCGCCACCGCACCGCCGCCCGCCGCGCCGGTGCCACGGGAACTGCCGGGCGACGTCGCCGCCTTCACCGGCAGGGCGGCCGAGCTCGCCGAACTCGACCAGATCCTGCTGAGCCGGCCTGATCTGGCCGGCGATGCCAAGCCGACCGCGGCCGTCATCTCCGCGGTGTCCGGTACCGCCGGGGTCGGCAAGACCGCGCTGGCGGTGCACTGGGCCCACCATGCCGCCGAGAAGTTTGCCGACGGGCAGCTGTACGTGAACCTGCGCGGCTACGACCCGGACAAGCCCATGCCCGCGACCGATGCGCTGGCCGGGTTCCTGCGCTCGCTAGGCGTCCCCGGCCAGGACATCCCGAATGAGGAAAGCGAACGGGCGGCCCGGTACCGCAGCATGCTGGCAGGCCAGCAGACGCTGATCGTGCTGGACAACGCCAGCAGCGTGGAGCAGGTACGGCCGCTGCTGCCCGGCCACCCTGGGTGCGCCGTCGTGGTCACCAGCCGGGACTCTCTCGCCGGGCTCGTCGCCCGGGACGGCGCGAAACGCCTGGACCTTGACCTGCTGCCCATGGCCGACGCGATCGCGCTGCTGCGCGAGCTGATCGGCGACCGGGTTGACGCCGAACCCGACGTCGCTATCACGCTGGCCGGACAGTGCGCCCGGCTGCCGTTAGCGTTGCGGGTGGCCGCCGAACGCGCCGCGGCCCGTCCCAGCGTCCCACTCACCAGCCTGGTCACCGAGCTCAGCGACCAGCAGCAGCGGCTGGACTTGCTGCAGGCCGCCGGCGACCCGGCCACCAGCGTCCGGGCGGTGTTCTCCTGGTCCTGTCAGCAGCTCAGCGGCGAGGCGGCGCGGATGTTCCGGCTGCTGGGCCTGCACCCTAGTCCGGACATCTCCGTGCCCGCCGCCGCCAGCCTCGCCGCAGTAGACGAGACTGGGGCCCGCCGGCTGCTGGGCGAGCTGGCCCGGGCGCACCTGATCGCCGAGCACGCCCCCGGCCGGTATGCCTTCCATGACCTGCTGCGCGCGTATGCCGCCGACCAGGCCCAGGCGCACGACAGCCAGGACGAGCGCGAAGCCGCCACCGGCCGGGTCCTGGATTACTATCTGCACACCGCCGCCCGAGCCGCCGTGCTGCAGACTCCGGCCAAGGAGCTGATCGTGTTGGCCCCGCCCAGGCTTGGCGCCGCGGTCGGGCAGCCCGCCGATTACGCGCAGGCCGCGGCATGGTTCGAGGCCGAGCGCCAGGTTCTGCTCGGTGCGGTCACCCTGGCCGATGGATCCGGGTTCGACCGCCATGCCTGGCAGCTCCCCTGGGCCATTGCGGACTTCCTCTATGTTCGCGGGCACTGGCAAGAGTGGGCCACGGTCCAGCGCACGGCGTTGGCCGCCGCCACCCGCCTCGGCGACACCGCGGGGGAGGCCCTCTCCGGCCGCCTCCTGGCAGCGGCCTGGTCCTACCTTGGCGACCATGATCAGGCACGTAACCACTTCGCCAGCAGCCTCACGCTGTACCAGCGGCTCGGCGACCGGATCGGCGAAGCCAACGTCCAGCAGAATCTCGGCGTGCTAGCCGAATACCAGGGCCGCTACGCCGACGCGCTCGGCCACGCCGAGCAGGCACTGCGCCTGTACCAAGCCATCGGCATCAGGGCGAACGTGGCCCAAGCGCTCAACTCTGTCGGCTGGCTTCACGGCGTGCTCGGCGACTACCAGGAGGCCCGCGTGTACTGCCGCCAGGCACTCACCCTGTGCGCAGAAACCAGCGACCGCGGGCTCGAGGGGCATGTCTGGGCCAGCCTCGGGTACGCCGAGCACCATCTGGGCAACTACGCCGAAGCCGCCGCCTGCTATCAGCGCGCACTCAACCTGCATCGGGAAGCCGGCGACCGCTTCTTCGAAGCGGCCACCCTCACGCACCTGGGCGACACGAAACACGCCGCCGAAGACCTAGCCCAGGCCCGCGAGGCCTGGCAGCAGGCACTGGCCATCCTCGACGACATCCAGCACCCTGACGCCGAGCAGGTCCGCGCCAAACTCGCTAGCACAACCGAGGACAACTGACGCCGGATTACCGGCCGGTGAGCTCGGCCGCGGATCGGGTGTTCACCACCCGCTCGGGAGCGATGCCGGCGCGCTCAGCGCGTTCGCAACCGTTGTCGAGCCAGTCGAGCTGCCCCGGGGCGTGCGCGTCGGTGTCGATCGCGAACACGCAGCCCGCCTCGGCCGCCTGGCGGAGCAGGTCGTCGGGCGGGTCCTGGCGCTCCGGACGGCAGTTGATCTCCACCGCGACGCCGTGCTCCCGGCAGGCGGCAAACACAGCGTCGGCATCGAACTGCGACTCCGGCCGCCTGCGGTTTCCCATCCCCATCCGGCCGGTGCAGTGCCCGAGCACGTCGACGTGCGGGTTGGCGATGGCGGCGAGCATGCGCTCGGTCATCGGCCCGGCCGGCATCCGGAGCTGGGAGTGCACGCTCGCCACCACGACGTCGAGCCGCGCGAGCAGGTCCTCGCGCTGATCGATGCCGCCGTCCTCGAGGATGTCCACCTCGATCCCGCTGAGGATACGGAACGGTGCCAGATCGGAATTCAGCTCCTCGATGAGCGCGAGCTGCGCAGTCAGCCGCTCGGCCGACAGCCCGTTCGCCACCGTCAGGCGCGGCGAGTGATCCGTCAGCGCGATCCACTCATGCCCGAGCGCCGCTGCGGCCTCGGCCATCTCAAGCGGCGAGCTGCCGCCGTCGGACCAGTCCGAGTGGGTATGGCAGTCCCCGCGCAACGCTGCCCGCATCGCGGTCTGCGGCGGCGGCTCGTAGCCGGCCTCCAGCCGGACGAGGTAGTCCGGCCGCTGGCCCGCCGCGGCCTGGGCGATCACGCTGGCGGTCGACGGCCCGATGCCGCGCACGTCCTGGAGCGTGCCGTCGGCGATCCGCCCTTCTAGCTCTCCATCGGGCATCGCCGTCAGCACCGCAGCAGCCCGGCGGAAAGCCTGCACGCGGTACGCCGGGGCGCCAGCGCGCTCGAGCTCGAAGGCGACCCGGCGCAGGGCCTGCTCCGGATCCATCCCTCATGGATACACCAGCGCAGCCCGCGGGCCGAACCCGCACGTGAGATCAGTAGAGGTCGAGAAAGTCCTTGACCTCAGGGCCGGCGAATGAAGCGCCGTAGCCTGCGTTGACGACCAGGCAGGCAACCGCGACATCGCTCGACGGCTCGAACGCGATAAACCAGCTGTTGGGCTGCCCCTGGTGCTCCACGTCCGCGGTACCCGTCTTCGCGTAGACACCCGGGCCGAAACCGATCGGTGCGGCCGTGCCACTGGTGACCACGGCCAGCATCATCTCCTTCAGCCAGGTGTCGGTCGATGCTGGCAGCGGCTTCGCGGTGACCCGCGGGCCACCCGGTGCCAGATACGGCTGGTGGAAACTGCCGGTGTCGATGGTGGCAGCGATCGACGCCATCGCCAGCGGGGACGCCGTCAGCAAACCCTGGCCGAATGCCTCTTGCGCGAGTTCGGAGCCGGACGCGGACGCCGGGGCGTTGAAGTAGCTCGCGGAGATATCGCCCAGGCCGATGTTCCAGTTCTGGTCCAGGCCGTAGTAGTCCTTGGCAGTCCCGGCCAGGCGGCCATTCGTCAGATGGCTCCACTGCGTGCTGAAGGCGTTGTTGCACGACTGAGCGAAGTCGGTGATGAACGGCGTCGATGGCGGCTCGGACTCACCCTGGTTGTTGTGGTACGTGATCCCCTGGATCGTGAAGGCCGCCGGGCATGCGACGGGGGTCTGCGGAGTGAGCACCCCCTCGTTGAACAGGGCGGTCGAGGTGACGGTCTTCATCGTCGAGCCGGGCGCGACCGCCGCGGTGAGCGCGAAGTCGTTGAAACCTGCGTTGTTGGCGACCGCCAGGATCTTGCCCGTCGACGGCTGGATGACGACCATCGCGCTGTCGTTGTGCTCACCGACGGCAGACCGGGCGGCCTGCTCCGCTGCCGGGTCGATCGTCGTGGCGAGTCCAGACACGTTCTTCGGCGCGACCACGACTGCCTGGCTGTTGGCGATCGCCTTGTCCTTCTTGGTCTGGATCTCGACGTCCAGGCCCGGCGATCCGTCCCCGGGGGGAGCGCCGCTCTCCAGGATGGCGGCGATGTTGTCCAGCCCCGCGTCACCGTAACTGTTGAGGAGGTTACCGCTGGCGTCGGTGACCGAGGTGACGCGCGGGCCGACCGGGACGGCAGCGAGGTGGGTGTACCCGGTGAGGTTAGGGGCCAGGTCGTCCGGCGCCCAGGCGACGTACCAGTACTGGGAGTTCTTAGCCCGATAGGTGATCAGCGACGCGTGGTAGCGCCAGGTTCCGCTGACCGTCGTCTTGCCGTACACCGCGGCGACGCTGGCGTCGGCGCCGTACGTGACCTTCTCGCGGGGGTCCGCCGATCCCGCTGAGGCGACGGTTGCCGATCCCGCGGCGCCGGTCAGCTTCCTGAGGTGCAGGTAGGTGCGGTATTCCGTCAGGGCGGCCCTGGCGGCCGCCGGATGATCGGTGTAGTTCGCG
>JASIGS010000400.1 GCA_030052355.1 Streptosporangiaceae bacterium
GAGTGCTAGCCCGGGGAACGCCCGCAGTACCTCCGCGCCGCCCCGATGACCAAGGTCATAGTCGTGAACGCCGGGTCGAGCAGCCTGAAGGTCGCCGTGCTCGACCCCCGGACCCCCGCCTCCGCTGACCCGGGGGGCGACCCCCGGACCCCCGCGTCCGCCGAGTCTTCGTTCGAGCTGGACCGCTGGGACGGGAGCTCCGACCAACGCGACCTCGCCGAGTTCCTGGCCGGCGCCGGCCAGGACGGCGACGTGGTCGTCGGGCACCGCGTGGTGCACGGTGGCCGCAGGTTCCGCGAGGCGGTCATGATCGACGACGACGTCATCGCGGCGATCCGCGACCTCACCGACCTTGCCCCGCTGCACCAGCCGCGAGCGATCGCCGGGATCGAGGCGGCCCGCCGCGCCCTGCCGGGCGTGCCGGAGGTGGCTTGCTTCGATACCGCGTTCCACGCGACGATGCCCGAGGCTGCCGCGCTGTACGCGCTGCCTTCGGATTGGAACGACCGGTTCGGGCTGCGCAGGTTTGGGTTCCACGGACTGTCGCACGGCTACGCGGCGCGCCGCGCCGCGGAGTTGCTCGGCCGCCCGGCCAGCGACCTGCGGATCGTCACCTGCCACCTCGGCGCCGGCGCTTCCCTGGCCGCCGTTGACGGCGGCCGGAGCGTCGACACCACGATGGGTTTCACCCCGCTGGAGGGGCTGGTCATGGCGACCAGGAGCGGCAGCGTCGATCCAGGCCTGGTGACGTGGCTGCTCGGGCGCGGCGGGCTCAGCCTCGACGAGGTCGCCACGGCGCTGGAGCACAGGTCCGGCCTGGCCGGGCTGGCCGGACTGCCTGACGGCTCCGGCGACATGCGCGACGTTCGCCGCTCCGCCGGCGACGGCCACGCCGGCGCACGCCTCGCGATCGAGGTCTACCTGCACCGGCTGCGGCGCGAGATCGCGGCGATGGCCGCGGCCATGAACGGCCTCGACGCGCTGGTCTTCACCGGGGGCGTCGGCGAGCACACCCCGGCGATCCGCGCGGCCGCGGTGGCGGGCCTGCGCTTCCTCGGCGTGAGCATCGACGCGGATCGCAACGAGGCGATGGCGGACGCCATCATCAGCGGCGACTCCGCGCCAGTGCCGGTCCTGGTGGTCACCGCCAGGGAGGATATTGAGATTGCCCGGCAGGCTCGCGAGGTGCTCGAGCGCGATCGCCAGCCGGGCAAAGTGCAGCAAGGGCGGTGAACGACGTGACACCCGCAGATCTGGTATCCGGCACGAGGCGTCCCAGCATCGTGGTGGGCGTGAGCGGCTCAGCAGCGTCGGCTGCCGCGCTGCGATGGGCCGCGGACGAAGCCATCCGCCGGCATGGCCAACTGCGCGTGGTCCTTGTCTGGAGCCCTGAGCACCGTGCCGCCTACGCCCCGCCGCTGCACGCAGGTGATCCACAGGAGCAGATGACGCGTGCCCGCCGGGTGCTGGCCGCCACCATGCAGTCCGTGCTCGGTCCGGTACCGGTTGACGACGTGACCGTCGAGATCGCCGAGGGTGTGCCCGAGCGAGCGCTCGTCGACTACTCAGCAGGCGCGGACCTGCTGGTACTCGGCAGCGCGTCGGCGCACGCGCTGGCCGGGAGCTCGATCGGCCCGGTGATCCGAACCTGCCTGAGTCACGCGCACTGCCCGGTGGTCATCGTCAGCCCGCAGCATCCGTCGGATCGCGACCAGCCGGGTCTCGGCGTGCTGGGGGCCGGCCGGCTGGAGGCTGCCGCTCCCAGGTAGACGGCGGCTGGCCCAGGAAGATCGTCAGGACAAAGCTCCTAAGGTCGACGGACCTTCGGCTCTGCCTGACGGCATCCCCGCGCCGTAGACAGGAACTGTCAGGCACGCGGGAGCCTCAGACCATGAGGCGGGACACCGGGGAGGCAATGGTGACTCGCCAGGACATTCACCTCGACGCAATGCTGCGCCATCTCGGCGCCGCCTACTACGACTCGCTGCACCACCGGGCTGCACCAGACGACGTGAGCCGCGCCGTCGCCCAGGTCGCCACCGAGCTGGGCGAGAAGCCAGCCACCGGGCGGAAGGAGCCACGCTCGCCCGCAGGGCAGCGGGAGCATCACCCGCCCAGCCACCGCGGACGGTGGCACAGCAGAGTGCGCGACGTCATGACGACCTCGGTGGTGACGGTCGACCGCATCACTCCGTACAAGGAGATCGCCAGGCTCCTCGTCGAGCATCAGATCAGCGGCGTACCCGTGCTCACGCTCGGCCGGCATGTCGCCGGAGTCGTCTCCGAAGCCGACCTGATCGCGGCCCGCGACAAGAGCGCGGCGACCCGCAAGCTGTGGACCGGCGTGCCGCGGTACGGGACCGACCGGAGCCGGCTCGCCAGGCTCACGGCCGAGAAGCTCATGACCGCCCCGGCCGTGACCATTCATCCGGACGCAACGGTGGCGGCTGCGGCGAAGTCCATGACCAGCCATCACGTCAAGCGGCTGCCGGTCACCGACGGCGACGGCAAACTCGTCGGCCTGGTCAGCCGCCGCGACCTGCTCAACGTCTTCCTCGTCCCTGACGCCGAGATCGAGCGCCAGGTACGGGAGCTGTTCGCCGAGGTGGCGCCTGGCGAAGAGGTCAGGGCGGCTGTTGACGGCGGCGTCGTGACGGTTACCGGGCAGGTGTCCCGGGCGGCGCTGCACGGCGCAGTCCGCGCAGCGGTCGAGGGGGCCTGGGACATCGACGGCGTGGTGGACATCATCGAGCACGTCGCCAGCGCGGCTTAAGTGGACAGGGAGCAAGGCAGATGTGGACCATTGACGATCTCGACGTAACGGGCCGGCGGGTGCTGGTGCGGCTCGACCTGAACGTGCCCATGGACGGCTCATCGATCCGCGACGACGGCAAG
>JASIGS010000401.1 GCA_030052355.1 Streptosporangiaceae bacterium
GACCGCTGCCCGCTGGCCCGCAGCCGCCCGCTGCCCACCGCCGCCACCCAGTCCAGCCGTCCTTCGGCCAGGTCCAGCCAGGTCACCGGGTCGGTCTCAACCACGTTCGGCGGCGTTCCCCTGGTATGCCGCGGGCCGGGAACGCACTGGATCGCAGCAAACGGCGGGATCCGCACTTCCACTGCCCGGCCGGGTGCCAGCTCGGCGAGGAGCGACAGGGTGTACTCGACGGCGGCCCGCACGGCTGCCCGCTGCGGCTGGCCGCCGGCCGCCAGCGCGGCACGGACCGACGCGACGGCGGCCCGGCCGACAACGGCCAGGGAGAGGCCGGCGCCGTCCAGCGGCGGCATGCCGAGGGCGGCCCGCTGCTCATTCACCGCGTCGAGCATCCGCCCCACGTCGAGACCCCGTGCCGGCACGCCCGACAACGTAGCACCGCGGGAGTTGGCTAAAAAATCTTGTGAGATTTACTGGCAAGTAGCGACATCGCGGCCCGGTTGGAGATAGTGGTACTGGCTAGTAGCACTTTGCGGCCCGGTTGGAGATATTGGTTCGGTATGCCAGGTCAGCGCCGCCCGGGAGGACGCTCCAGGGAATCCTGGACGCCTACAGTCGCGGGCCTTGGCGCGATCGTGCTCATCGCCGGCGTCGGCGCCGCCGCCTACGTCCTCAAGTTCCGCCCGTCTGACCACCACCCCGCTCCCCAACCGACCACGATGGTCAGCAGCCAGAGCGTCGGCGTGGTCGCCGAGTCCGCGGTACCCGCGACGTCGGGCCGATCCGGCCTCTCCCTCGTGCAGATGGTGGAGCTGACCGGTGTCCCGGCCTTCGCGCCGCTCTCGCTGGCAGCCGCTAACTCGGAGCCGTCGCCGCGATGGACGGCCGCCCTGATGGCCGGGGGTGGCTACATCTTCATCTACCTGCAGGACGGCGATTGCCTCGCGGCGGGAAGCAGGGCCCGGCTGGTCATGCGGCACTGCGACTACGGCGCCACGCAGCGCTGGCGCCGCGTCGGCGGCGCGCTGGACCAAGACGGCCACGACTTCTATCAGTACGCGAACGTGGCGGCGGGCAAGTGCCTGTCGCAGACCAGCACGCTGGCGGGAGCGCAGGACCCGGCCAGCCTGGCGACCTGCAAGCCCGCGCGGCCGCCGAGCGAGATGTTCGCCCTGTGGGCGTCGACGCAGTAACCAGCCCAAGCAGTAACTAGCCAAACAGCGCTGGCAGCGCGGCCCGGTGCGCCGCCGCCAGCTCGTCGAGCGGAACGCTGAAGCAGCCACTGACCTCCAATACGGAGCCCGACGTGGCACCGAGGACAAACCACGGCAGGTCAGCGCTCAGGCAAAGCTGCGCGAACTCGTCCTCCATACCGGGCACCACCGACACCACCGCGCGGGCTGCCGACTCGCTGAACAGGAGGGTCGCCGGGTCTCCCGGCAAGGTCACGGTGCAGCCCATGCCACCGGTGAGGCAGCACTCGGTGAGCGCCACCGCGAGGCCGCCGTCTGACAGGTCGTGCGCCGACGCCAGCAGGCCGCGCGAGCACGCTGTCGCCAGTGCGCCGGCGAGCGCGCGCTCGGCGTCGAAGCTGACCGACGGCGGGCGCCCACCGAGGTGACCGCGGACGAGCCAGTCCCAGAGTGAGCCGCCGAATTCCGGCCTGGTCTGGCCGAGAAGCACGATCTGCGCGCCGGGCAGCGTCCACCCGGACGGGACACGGCGCCGCACGTCGTCGTGTATGCCGAGGACGCCCACGACCGGCGTCGGATGGATCGGCGTGCTGCCGGTCTGGTTGTAGAAGCTGACGTTCCCGCCCGTGACGGGCGTCCCGAGGGCGAGACATCCGTCCGCGAGGCCTCGCACGGCTTGCGTGAACTGCCACATCACGGCGGGGTCCTCGGGCGAGCCGAAGTTCAGGCAGTTGGTCACGGCGACCGGCCGGGCGCCTGTCACCGCGACGTTCCGGTATGCCTCGCACAGCGCGAGCTGGGTCCCGGCGTAAGGATCGAGCTGGCAGTACCTGCCGTTTCCGTCGGTGGCGAGCGCCACCCCGAGGCCGGTGTCTTCGTCCACCTGCAGGAGTCCGGCGTCGTGCGGCGTCGAGAGTACCGTGTCGCCGCGGACGTAGCTGTCGTACTGCTCGGTGACCCAGGTCTTGTCGCCCGCGTCGGCCGAGCCGATCAGCAGCAGCAGGTCCGCGCGCAGCCCAGCGCCCGTTGCGTCGCTACCCGGCCCAGCGGGCTCGTCGGCGACCAGCGAGTCCTGGCTGTCTGGCCGCCGGGCCGGCCTGTCGTACACCGGTCCCACGGCGGCGGTCTCCGGCCTTATGTCGACGACGTGTGCACCGTGCCAGGTCATCTCGAGCCTGCCGGAGTCCGTCACTTCCCCGACGACCGTGGCCTGGACGTCCCATTTGCCGCAGATGGCGAGGAACGCCGGCACGTCGCCCGGCTCTACGACGGCCATCATGCGCTCCTGCGACTCGCTCATCAGGATCTCGGCTGGCCGCAGCGAGGAGTCGCGCAGCG
>JASIGS010000402.1 GCA_030052355.1 Streptosporangiaceae bacterium
ATTTCCGTACTGCCGTCGCAGAACTCGCGCAGCGTCTGCGCGGACACCGCGTCGCGCGTCTCGGTTTGCAGGTAGGCGAACATCGCGCCGGCGGAGTCGCTGACCCCGGCCTGCCGCTGCTGGGGCGTGCCGCCGCCCGCGTACACGACGCCGCCGGACAGCGCGGTCGCGCCGCCGCCGTTGAACCGGTCGATCACAATAACGTCTGCGCCCGAGGCCGCGGCCTCCAGCGCAGCGCAGGCGCCGGCCGCGCCGAAGCCGACGACGACCACGTCGGCCTCGAGATCCCAGTCCTGTGCCACGGGCAGTCCCGGCCTCCAGCCAGATCATCGAGAGACGAAAGCCGGTCAAAACTGTAACGTGTTCTAGTACCAGTGGCCTAGCGCGGCGGAGACCCGATGGCAGCGGAGCAGCCGGAGTTCGACCTGGTCGTGGTCGGCAGTGGCGCGGCCGGCATGACGGCGGCACTCACCGCTGCGCGGCACGGCCTGACCGCGGTGGTCGTCGAGAAAACCGCTCACTACGGCGGCTCCACCGCGCGGTCCGGCGGCGGCATCTGGATTCCCGGCAACTCCGTGCTGCGGCGGGCCGGCATCTCCGACTCACCGGCCGACGCCAGCGCCTACCTTCAGCACGTGGCGGGCGACGCCGTGCCAGCCGCGCTGCGGGACGCGTTCCTCGGGCACGGCCCGGCGATGCTGGACCTCGTGCTCGCGGACACGCCGCTGCGGCTGCGCTGGGTGCCCGGCTACTCGGACTACTACCCGGAGGCGCCCGGCGGGCGGGCGCGTGGCCGGTCCGTCGAGCCGGTCCCGTTCGATGGCCGGCTGCTCGGCGCCGAGCTCGCCCGCCTGAGCCCGCCGTACCTGCCGGCGCCGCCCGGCGTGACGATCACGCAGGCGAACTACCGCTGGCTCAGCCTGGGCACCAGCCATCCCCGCGCGATCTGGACCGGGCTCGTCGTAGGCGCAAGGACCGTGCGCAGCAAGGCGACGGGGCGCCAGCTGCTCGGCCTCGGCCAGGCACTCGCGGGGGCGCTGCGTTCCGGCCTGCTCCGGGCCGGCGTCCCGGTCTGGCTCGACACGCCGATGACCGGGCTGCGTGTCGCCGGCGGCCGGGTAACCGGCGTCCAGGTGCTGCGCGACGGCGCGGCCACGGTGATCGCCGCGCGGCGCGGCGTGCTGCTGGCCAGCGGTGGTTTTGAAAGGAACGACGAACTCCGCACCCGCTACCAGCGGGGGCCGGTCGGGACGCAGTGGACCGTGGGTGCTCCCGGCAACACCGGAGACGGGATCGTGGCCGGTCAGGACGCCGGCGGCGAGGTAGAGCTGATGGACGACGCCTGGTGGGGTCCGTCGATACCGCTGACCGGCGGGCCGTACTTCTGCCTGGCCGAGCGCAGCCTGCCGGGGTGCATCCTCGTGAACGCGGCGGGAGAACGGTTCGTGAACGAGGCGGCGCCGTACGTGGACGCGGTGCACGCGATGTACGACCGGCACACCGACGGCAACCCGCACATCCCGTGCTGGATGATCTTCGACCAGCGGTACCGGAATCGGTACGTATTCGCCGGGCTGCCGCCGCGCAGGCCGCTGCCAGGCCGGTGGTACAAGGCGGGAGCGGTGTTCCGCGCGGACTCGCTCGCCGAGCTCGCCGCTCTCGTCGGCATCTCGGCGGACGGGCTGGCGAAGACCGTGGCGAAGTTCAGCGAGTTCGCCCGTTCCGGCCGTGACGCGGACTTCGGCCGCGGTGATTCGGCGTACGACCGGTACTACGGCGACCCGCGGTGCCGGCCGAACCCGAATCTCGCGCCGGTCAGCCAGCCGCCGTATTACGCGGTGAAGATCGTCCCCGGTGACCTCGGCACCAAGGGCGGCCTGCGTACCGACGAACGGGCCAGGGTGCTGCGCGCCGACGGGTCGGCGATCGAGGGCCTCTATGCGGCCGGCAACACGAGCGCGCTCGTCATGGGCCGCAGTTACGCGGGCGCCGGAGCGACGATCGGCCCGGCAATGACGTTCGGCTACCTCGCGGCGCTCGACGCCGCCGGGCAGTTTCCCGCCTAGATCGCCGGGCGTGCAGGCGGTCGGCTACGGCTGGCGGTTAGTCGTCTTTGCAGCATTAGCTGCATATCGCCGATGCCCTGGCCCTGGAAGATCAGTTGGCCGGATCTAGATGGTTTTTGGTAGTTTGCTCCGCTTGGCGTCCGGCATCCTAGGCCGTCGTACCACGAGGCCGTTCGGCCGAGGAGTTAACACTTGCCAGACGAGATAGGTCTTGACAGGGAGGCCGGGGCACACCACGATCAAGTAATGTCTCGAAGCCTGGCAGCGAGCACCACGCCCGGGACGCAGGACGCTGCCGACCAGCTGAGACCGCCGCCGGTGCCGCTACGGCGGAACGCCGGTTTCCGGATGCTGTGGATCGGCCAGGTGCTCTCCTCCACCGGAACACAAGCGGCGGTCATCGCCTACCCGCTGCTGGTCCTGGCGCTCACCCATTCGCCGGTCATTGCCGGCGTGGTCGGTACCGTCCGGCTGGTCGTGCAGCTCGTGCTCGGCCTGCCCGGCGGGGCGTGGTCGGACCGGCTCGACAGGCGCCTCACGATGATCGGCTGCGACAGCATCAGGGCCGGTGCGCTCGGCGT
>JASIGS010000403.1 GCA_030052355.1 Streptosporangiaceae bacterium
GCCGCCACGAGTGTCCCGTGCCGCAGCGTCAGCCGGAGCCGGCCTGGCACGCCAGCGCGGACGGCGGCGTCCGCTGCGTTCTGGGCCAGTTCCACGATGACGCGGTCCCGGTAGCCGCCAAGCGCATAGTCCTCTTCCGCGTTGGCGTCCTCCCGGAACCGGGCGGGCGACGCTGTCCAGGCGGCCAGTACCGTGCGGCGCAGCTCTGCGGTACCAAACGGGTCCGCCTGGCTTTGCTGCAACGCGCCCCATCCGCCTCTCGTTCTCCGGCCGCGCAGATCCGGGTATCAGCGCGGCAACGCCGGGAGCATAGCCTTGCGCGAGCAGCGATAGCTGACGAGGGAGACGTGAACATGAGCATCGAGAAACCCGAAGTCGACTTCCCGGGAGGCGAGCCGCCTACCGAGCTGGAGATCTCCGACATCTGGCAGGGCGACGGGGCCGTCGCAAAGGCCGGCGATACGGTGCAGGTGCACTACGTCGGCGTGGCTTATTCGACCGGCGAGGAGTTCGACGCGAGCTGGAGCCGCGGCGCCCCGCTGGAGTTCAGGCTCGGCGCTGGGCAGGTCATCGCGGGCTGGGATCAGGGCGTGCAGGGCATGCGAGTCGGGGGCCGCCGTCAGCTGATCATTCCGCCCGACCTGGCCTACGGCGACCGCGGTGCGGGACGTGCCATAGCGCCGGGCGAGACCCTGATCTTCGTCTGCGACCTGGTCTCAGCCTGACCAAACCGACCGGTAGCAGCGGCGATGATCTGCGCACACACGGGCCACGTGAGGCTCGCGGCGCCGAACGGCGGGACTTTCTTCTGGCAGAGCGATAGATCCGGAACGAGTCGTTCGTCTACGACTTAACGATTGCGGCCGGAGTAGGCCGCCGGGACAAGGGAGTCATGGCATGACGCGGTACCTGATCTCGTTCGGCGCCCACGCGATGGACCACATCCCCGACGAGGAGGGGCCCGACGTGGCCAAGGCCGCGCACGCGGTCTGCCAGGAGGCCATCAACGCCGGCGTCTTTGTGTGCACCGGCGGCCTGGAAAATCAGCCGGCGAGCATCGTGGCCACCGACGGGACGGTCACCGACGGCCCGTACCCGGACGCCATCGGCGGATTCTGTGTCGTCGAGGTGCCGTCAGGTGAGGAGGCGCTGGAGTGGGCTGCCAAGACCGCTAGCGCCTGCCGCTGCGCGATGGAGGTCCGGGAGTTCATGGCCGACCCCGAACTCGACGAGATGCTCCGGCAGGCTGACCGCCGACGGTGATCTCCTGACCGCGCCGCCTCTGTCCCTGCCGGGGGCCGGTCCGCACCGCTGGTGCCAGAATGAAGAGCGTGAACACGACCCAGTACGAGAAGGTCAGGACCGGCCTCGGTTTCTTCGCTGCCCTTGATCAGAGCGGCGGCAGCACCCCCAAGGCGCTCGCCGAGTACGGCATCGGGCGGGACCGCTACGGCTCTGACGTCGAGATGTTCGACCTAGTCCACGCCATGCGGGTCCGCGTGATGACCAGCCCGGCGTTTGATGGCTCGCGTGTTCTCGCGGCCATCTTGTTCGAACAGACGATGGAACGGGACGTCAACGGGGTGCCGACGGCGCGGTATCTGTGGGACGAGAAGAACGTGGTCCCGTTCCTGAAAGTCGACAAGGGACTGGCCCCCGAGCAGGACGGCGTGCAGCTCATGAACCCCATCGACACGCTCGATGATCTGCTCGAGCGCGCGCGGCTGCACCAGATCTTCGGCACCAAGATGCGGTCCGTGATAAACGACGCCGACGAGGCCGGCATCAACGCGATCGCAGACCAGCAGTTCGACTACGCCAGCCGGATCGTGGCAGCAGGACTGGTGCCGATCATCGAGCCCGAGGTCAGCATCTTCAGCCCGCACAAGGAGCAGGCTGAGACCTTGCTGCACGACGCCGTCGCCAAGCACGTCGGGGCGCTGCCTCAGAGCGCGACCGTGATGCTGAAGATCACCATCCCGACGCGGCCTGGTCTGTACGGCGACCTGGCGTCTGACCCGCGCGTCCTTCGCGTCCTGGCCTTGTCAGGCGGCTACAGCCGTGATGAGGCTTGCGCGCGGCTCGCCCGCGATCCCACCCTGATCGCCAGCTTCTCGCGCGCCCTTCTCGAAGGGCTGACGGAAAAACAGACCGACGCGCAATTCAACGCCCAGCTCGAGTCGTCGATCGAGCAGATCTACCAGGCTTCGGTACACAAGCAGCCCGTCAGCCCCTGAGCCCGCGGGGCAATCCCGGCAGACGCGCTCCGAGGCGGCCGGCCAGGCGGAAAGCCGCAGTGAGGGTTGTGCGGCCGCGACCCCGATTACCCTGATCTGAGCGCTCCCGCCGGCCTGCCGGCGCAGCGCGCTGGAGCCAGCCCAGACGGGATCAGGGAGGCGGTCGCCGACGTGGACGAGCGGGTCAGGCGGGCTGGGGCGCTCTATGAGCAAGCCGTCTTCACTGGTGATGCCGGCCGGCTGGCAGAAGCTGACCGGCAGCTTGACGCGGCGGAAGCCGACTTGGCTGTGGCGCGTGGGCGGCTGATGCATGCGCGGTTCCTGATTCGCCGCGACGACGACCCGGCTGCGGCTGAAGAGGATGCTGGCGAGCTGCCGCTTTTCGAGCGGGCAGTCCAGCTCTACCGCGCGCTCGGCGACGTGCGCGGTGAGGCCGAGGCACTGTTCTGGGTCGGCTGTTTCCAGCAGGTCGTCCGGCACGACAACGCCACGGCCGTTCCCATTCTGGAGCAGTCACTGGAACTGGCCTCGCAGACGGGCGACAAGGCCGCGATGTCTGAGGCGCTGCGCCACCTTGGCATCGCAGCGCACGGGTCTGGCCGCCTGGAGGCGGCCAGACAACATCTGGAGGAGTCCACGCGGCTGCGCCGCGAGATCGGGCTCTTGCCGGGCGCAGCTGCGAACATGGTCGGGCTGGCTTACATAGCCGCAGCCCAGGGACGCAGTGACGACGCGGTGGCACTGCTTGATGAAGCCGGCACGATCGCTCGGGGCTGCCAGGCGCACCGCATCCTGCAGCAAGTCAACGAGGCGCGCGCAGAACTGTCGGATCAGCGAACTCGCCTGAAGGCCTCGCCTTGACAAGCCGCATACTCGGCCCCGGGTTTACGCCCACGTTATGCCGTAACGTGCCACCTGCCGGATGGATTCGGCGACCACAGTCTCGACTAATATCTTAGTTTCCATTATATTGCTTGGATGATCGTCAAGCCTCCGAACGGCGGCTCCTGGCTGCCAGTGAGTTGTGCACAGCAGATCTGGGACGGGTCAGTTGGCTTCGTCGCGCAGTAAGCGCTCCCGAACGCCTGCCCCCCGGTCAGCTCACGTCAGCAGTCGGCAGGCGCAGCAGGCGCACGCCCAACTCGCCGCCGGTGGCCTGTCTCACGAGGAGCGGCGCAAGCTGCATGCGGTACTCCGGTCGCATGAGGAAACCGCGCGGCGGCACCACCGTCGGCTGAAGCGACTTGTCATCGTGCTGGGTGGCGCCATCGTCACCATCGCCATTGTTGCCTTGTCCTTCGGTCTCATCCCGGCAATCGACGCGGCACTGGCCAAGGGCGCGACCGGTACCTACACCTTGAACGACCGAGTCTGCACGAATGGGCGCGGCAGCACTTCCTGCCAATGGCTTGGGACATTCCAGCCGCGAGGCGGGTCCGCCACTACCGGACTGGCCTACGGCGGCAACCTGCCGTACGGTGACGGCCCGGGATCAGTCATCCAGGTTCGCTATCCAGGCGGCTCATATGTCTACGCGCTGCACGGGTCACACACGTGGGTGCAGGACTTGCTCATAGCGCTGCTGGTTGGCACGGTTGTCGGGTTCCTACTGTGGCTCAGTCCGCTCGGCAGTGGCGATCGCAAGACGGAAGGCGAGGGCGGGCCGGAGACCGCCGGGCGGCCACTCCTGTGACGGCCCACCAGATGACTGGAGAGCGACGGCGGGCACTCGCCCGCGCTGCTAGCCCTAGCCCTGCACCTTTGCCCTGATGGCCGCGGTCGGCCCGAGCTTTCAGGCCTGACGTGGCCGGGGCATAAGGTAGACGCCTTGCCCGACGTTGCGCTTGCCAGATTCCCCGGAGGGGTTGCATGACCGACCTGACCGCCCCGAGCCGCCTTCCCGCCGACGTTACCGAGGAGGGCGACGGGATACTGGTCGGGCACGGCCCGGTTCGCGTCGATGCCTTCATCGACTTTTTGTGCCCGTTCTGCCGACGGTTCGAGCTGTCCTCAGGGCCGACGCTGGCCCGCCTCGTGGGAGATGGCCAAGTCAGTCTCGTCTACCACCCCATGAATTTTCTGGACCAGGCGTCGACCACGGGCTACTCCACCCGGGCTGCTGCGGCCTCGGGATGCGCCTCCGACGGCGGGCGTTTCGTTGAGTTTGCGCACGCGCTGTTCGAGAACCAGCCGCCCGAGGGCGGCCCTGGCCTGAGTGACGCCGAACTCGCAGGTATTGGCCGGTCCGCGGGACTGGCCGACGGCGCGTTCACGGCGTGCGTATCCGATGCGCCCTATCTTGACTGGTCGCCGTATGTCACGGCCCGGGCCATCGCCCTGGGGGTTGAGGCGACGCCGACCGTCGTGGTCGCGGGTACGGTCGTCCGACCCGAGGCAGCGTCGATCGCTGCCGCCGTGGCGGAGGCAACCGGCGCACGCTGACCGCACGCAGGCCTAAGTGCCGGTCGGCCGTGTGGTCACGGCCTGGTGCCGAACGACGGCCGCCCGGGCTGGGCAGGCAGGACCGCGTAGGCGTCGCGGATCCAGTCGCACAGCAGTGGCCTCGTCTCGCGCGGGTCGATGATCTCCTCTATGCCGAATCGCTCAGCCGTGCGGAACGGGCTGCGCACCGCGTCCAGCCGCGTCCTGAGGTCGGCGAGCAGGGCCTCCGGGTCGTCTGCGGCCTCCAGGTCGGCTCGGTAAGCCGCCTCGATGCCGCCCTCGACCGGCAGCGAGCCCCAGTCGGCCGATGGCCAGGCCCAGCGGCGGACCAGCCGGTGCCTGTTGACCAGGCCTGCGCCGCCGACTCCGAATACCCGGCGCACGATGACCTCGGCGGCCGGGACGCTGGCCTGATACACGGCGCTGATAGCGCGGACGCCGTGACGGATCGTCGCGCGCTGCTCGGCGCGGGTGCCGATCAGCAGGCCCGGCTGGTCGGTAAACGTCACCACCGGCAAGTGGAACGTCGAGCACAGGTCGGCCAGCCGGATCACCGCATCCGCGCCTTCCGGCGTCATGCAGCCGCCCGCCACGTACGGGTCGCTGGCAACCACGCCGACCGGGTGGCCATCGAGGCGGGCCAGCGCGGTGACGGTCGAGCCCCCGTAGCGCTGGATCTCCAGCACCGAGCCCGCGTCGAGCACCGCCGTCAGGATGTCCCGTATGCGGTACGGCTTGCGCCTGTCTCGCGGCACCGCCGAAAGTAGTGCCTGCTCGCGGCGATCGGGCGGATCAGCTGGTGCCGTCAGTGGCGGCAGCGCGTAAGCGCTGGATGGCAAGTACGACAGGAAGCGCCGGATCAGCCCGAATGCGTCGCGCTCGGACGCGGCAATCAGGTCAACCGCCCCGTTCCGCGCATGAACGCGCGCGCCGCCCAGCGCCTCCTTGTCGACGTCCTCGCCCGCCCCTCCCTTCACCACCGGCGGGCCCGCCACGAACAGCTGCGAGGTTCCCTCGACCAGGATCGACAGGTGGGCCGCGGCCAGGCGAGCGGCTCCGAGGCCGGCCACCGGGCCAAGGCCAGCCGCGATCACCGGCACTACGGACATGTTGTCCACGACGTAGTTCCAGCC
>JASIGS010000404.1 GCA_030052355.1 Streptosporangiaceae bacterium
GGGCTGCTCACCCACGCGGGCTCGTAGCCGTACCCGCGCAGCAACGCGTCGAGCTCCTCGTCGGGCAGCCGGGCGAGCACGGCCGGGTTGGCGATCTTGTAGCCGTTCAGGTGCAGGATGGGCAGCACCGCGCCGTCGGTGGCCGGGTCAAGGAACCGGTGCGAGTGCCAGCTCGTTGCCAGCGGGCCGGTCTCTGCCTCGCCGTCTCCCACCACGCACGCGACGATCAGGTCCGGGTTGTCGAACGCGGCGCCGTGGGCGTGCGAGAGTGAATAGCCAAGCTCACCGCCCTCATGGATCGATCCCGGTGTCTCTGGCGCGACGTGGCTCGGCACCCCGCCGGGAAAGGAGAACTGGCGGAACAGCTGGTGCATGCCGCTGGCGTCACGCGGGATGCTCGGGTAGATCTCGCTGTAGCTGCCCTCGAGCCAGGTGTTGGCGAGGGCGGCAGGTCCGCCGTGGCCCGGTCCGATGATGATCATCATGTGCGCGTCGTGCGCGTTGATGGCCCGGTTGAGGTGCGCCCAGATGAAGTTCAGGCCCGGCGTCGTCCCCCAGTGCCCGAGCAGCCGTGGCTTGATGTGCTCGGGCCGGAGCGGCTGCGTCAGCAGTGGGTTGTCCATCAGGTAGATCTGCCCTGCCGACAGGTAGTTGGCCGCACGCCAGTACCTGTCGAGAACCTGCTCCTGGTCGCTGGTGAGAGCGCGGCGCTCTGCCACCGTCGTCATCAGACCCCCCTTGTTGTCTGGGCTTAGTCCCCGCGGACGACCACCACGGGGCAGTGCGCGTGCGTGACGCAGTGGATGCTGACCGAGCCGATGAGCATGCCGGTGAACGCGCCGTGCCCGCGATGGCCGACTACCAGCAAATCAGCGTGCTCCGACGCGTCGACAAGCACCTGAGCAGGGTGACCGTATTCGACCTTGGTCTCGACCCGTTCCGGCGCCGGGCTGCCGTACGCCTCGGTGATCGCCTTGGTCAGGTTCTCGAGCATGCTGGCCCGTACCTCGTCGCTGATCTGCTTCGGCGCCACGCCAACAGGTGCAGGCCCCGCCGCGGCCGGGAAGTGCCAGGACAGCACCGCCCGGACCGTGCCGCCGGTAGCGGCCTGGTACCTGGCCGCCCACTTCAGTGCCGCGACGGACTCGGCGGAGCCGTCCACTCCGACAATGACAACCGCGCCTGCGGGCTCCGCACTGGTCATCGTCCTGCCTCGCTCTCATTCTCCGCCGACCGGGTGTCGTATGGCGGCGGCGTTTCCCGATGTTCATCCGATCGCGTCAGGCAGCGGCCAGCCAGGGCCAATGGTCCTCGCTTTCGCCTGCATCCATGGTCGCACCAGGCTCGGGTGAGCCACGGCCGGGAGTCAGCCTCGGGACTACCGCGCGCGCCGGCGCGTCGGCCAGCCCGGGATGACCACCAGCGCGAGCACGCATCCCGCGACGGCAAGGACCGCCCCCGTGAGCATGCCGAGATCCATCCCGCTGACGAACGCAGACCTGGCCACCTGCTCGAGTTCCCTTCCGAGGGGTCCGCCAACCCGTGCTGCCACGTCGAGTGCGCCGCCGACGGAGCCGAGGATCGTCTGCATGACCGAGTGCGGCACGTGATACGGCGCGAGCGCAGCCGTCATCTTGTCTGTGTACCTGGTCGACAGCAGGCTGCCGATGATCGCGACGCCGAGCGCACCGCCGAGCTGCAAGATGGTGCCGTTGGTGGCCGAGCCCACGCCGGTGTTGCGCGCGGGTACCGAGCCCATCACGGACGCGGTAGCTGCGGGGATGACCAGGCCGGCGCCGACGCCGAGTAGCACCATCCCGGCGACGGTGTCGGCGTAGGTCGCGGTCGCCATGGCCAGGGAGATCTGCCACAAGCCGGCGCCGATGATGAACAGCCCGGCCGCGACCGTCAGCCTGGTACCGGCGACCCGCTGCAGCAGGGCAGACAACGGCGCGACGACCGCGATCGCACCGGCCGCCGGCAGCACGCGGATGCCTGCCTGCAGTGGCGTGTAGCCGAGGTCGAACTGCAGGAACTGGGTCAGGACGAACAGCGCGCCGAACAGCCCGATGGTGGACATCCCGACCGAGCCGATGGCACCAGAGAACTCCCTGCGCCGGAAGAACGCCAGGTTGAGCATCGGGTGCGAGCTGTGCCGCTCCCAGATCACGAAGGCGGCAAGCACCACGAGACCGCCGATGCCAGCGCCGATGACCCGGGCTGACGCCCAGCCGCGCACCGGAGCCTCGATGATGGCCCACAGCAGCAGGCCGAGCCCGGCGATCGACAGCAGCGCGCCCGGGAAGTCCGGCGCTGGCGCCGCCGGGTCCTTCGAGTCGGGCACGAGCGGTATACCGCAGGCCAGGGCGATCAGCGCGATCGGGACGTTGATGAGGAAGACCGAACCCCACCAGAAGTGCGCGAGCAGCACGCCGCCGATGATCGGGCCGAGCGCTATGCCCACGCCGCTGGTGCCGGCCCAGAACCCGATAGCGCGCTGCCGCTCGGCCGGATCGGTGAACATCTGGGTGATGATCGCCAGGGTAGACGGCATGATCAGCGCACCGCCTATGCCCATGCTGGCCCGGGCGGCGATGAGCACGCCGACCGACCCGGAGAACGCCGCCCAGGTCGAGCCGGCCGCGAACAGCACGAGCCCGGTCAGGAACATCCGCTGACGGCCGACGCGGTCGGCGACGCTGCCTGCCACCAGCAGCAACCCGGCGAACACGATGACGTAGGCGTCGACGATCCACTGCAACTGCGTGGTGGTCGCGCTCAGGTCCCGGACGAGCGTGGGCAAGACGACGTTCAGCACCGTGTTGTCCAGCGTCACGATGAGCAGCGACAGGCACAGCACCGCCAGTGCCAGCCAGCGCCTCACCTCGCCCGACTGAGCTCGGGGCGAGGGGGAGGTGGCCTGCGAAAAGCCCGTGGTTGTTGTCATGTGGAAAGCACACGCCGCCGCCAGGGACCGGCCCAGGGCGCAACGTCCCAGTGCGCCGGGCGAAGGTCCCTGGCAGCTGGAATGCAGCGGCTACGGCTGCAGCACGAGGCGCGCCTTGGCCCTGCCCTGCAGCACCTCGGCGATGGACTCGTTGACCGAGCCAAGTTCGCGCTTCGCGTAGATCACCTTTGTCCGGCCCTGAGCGTGCAGCGCGAACACGTCGGCGAGGTCGGCGCGGGTGCCGACGATGGAGCCGATCACCGATGTCCCGTTGAGCACGGTGTCGAAGACCGGGATGCTCAGGTGCCCGGACGCCGGCAGGGCGACCAGCACGAGCCGGCCGCCACGGCGCAGCCCCGAGTAGGCGGCCGCGAACGACTTCTCGTCCACGGCCAGCCCGACGGCGACGTCGGCGCCCCCGAGCCCCTGCAAGACCGCGGCCGGGTCCTGCGTCCTCGCGTCGATGACGATGTCGGCGCCTAGTTCCCTGGCGAGTTGCAGCTTCTCGTCGGTGATGTCGATCGCGGCCACGGTGCCGCCGAAGATCTTGGCGTACTGCAGTGCGAGGTGGCCGAGCCCGCCGATACCGGAGATCGCGACCAGGTCAGTCGGCCGTACGTTGCCGACCTTCACGGCCTTGTAGGTGGTGACGCCCGCGCAGGTGAGCGGCGCTGCCTCGAACGGGTCAACGCCAGCGGGCACCTTCGCCGCAAACCTGGCGTCCGCCAGGAAGTACTCGGCGTAGCAGCCGTCAGTCGAGTAGCCGGTGTTGTGCTGCTTCAGGCAGAGGGTCTCCCACCCGGTCAGGCAGTGCTTGCACTCTCCGCAGGCGTAACCGAGCCACGGCACGGCAACCACGTCGCCGGCCTTGACGTTCGTCACGCCGTCCCCGATGGCGTACACCGCGCCGACGCCCTCGTGACCGGGCACGAACGGCGGGGTCGGCTTGACCGGCCAGTCGCCGTTGGCAGCGTGAATGTCGGTATGGCAAAGACCCGAAGCCTGCATCTGGATGGTGATCTGGCCCGGCTTCGGCTCGGGGATCGGTCTGTCCTCGATCACCAACGGCTCGCCGAACTTGCGGACAACTGCTGCTTTCATCTGAACCTCCTGTGTGGCAAGTCACTGGAGGCCAGCCTTCTGGTCCTTAGCCGGGTGGGCCCAGGGGCTAATTGCGCGCTCTGGCGGGCCGTTGGTCCCGGGCGAAATGCCGGTGGCCGCCGGACCTCGCCGACGGCCACCGCCTGGGATTGACCTATAGCCCGCTCGCGACCAGCTTGGTCAAGTCGACCAGCCTGCAGGTGTAGCCCCACTCGTTGTCGTACCAGCCGAACGTCTTGACCAGCGTGCCGGCCGCCTGGGTGAGACCGGAGTCGAACACGCACGACGCAGGATCTCCGACGATGTCACGGGACACCAGCGGATCCGTGCTGTAGCGCAGGACGCCCGCTAGCGGGCCGTCGGCTGCCGTGCGGAACGCGTCGTTCACCTCGTCGGTCGTGACCTCGCGGCCGAGCACGGTTGTCAGGTCGGTCAGCGAGCCGTCCTCGACGGGGACCCGGACCGCCACGCCGTCAAGCCGGCCTTCCAGTTCCGTGATCACCTGCCCGGTGGTCTTGGCCGCGCCAGTGGACGTCGGCACGATGCTGATGGCCGCCGAACGCGCGCGGCGCAAGTCCTTGTGCGGGCCGTCCAGCAGCATCTGGTCGCCGGTGTAGGCGTGCACCGTGGTCATCAGGCCCTGCACCAGGCCGAACGAGTCGTTCAGAACCTTGGCCATCGGCGCGACGCAGTTGGTGGTGCAGGACGCGCACGAGATCACGTCGTGCCGCACTGGGTCGTAGGCGGAGTCGTTGACGCCCATCACGACCGTCAGGTCGGCGCCCTTGCCGGGCGCAGAGATCAGCACCTTCTTCGCGCCGCCCTTGAGGTGCAGCGCCGCGTCATCCCTTGCGCGGAATTTGCCGGTCGACTCGACCACGATGTCCGCGCCGAGTTCGCCCCAGCTGATCTGCGCCGGATCTCGCTCGCTGAGCACGGCTATGGGCCGGCCATTCACGATGATCGAGTCGTCGGAATACTCGACCTTCGCCGCAAGCCGGCCGTACGTGGAGTCGAACTCCAGCAGGTGAGCCAGCGTCCTGGCGTCGGTGATGTCGTTGACGGCCACCACTTCGAGGCCGTCGTTGTCCAGGCACCGGCGCACGAACGCGCGGCCAATGCGGCCGAAGCCGTTGATTGCGACGTTGGTTGTCACTGCGATGCCTCCTTTCTGCGGCTCGCCCCCCAGCGAGCCCGGTTGCCGAAATGCCTTCGACGTGTCGCTCTGTTGCCGTGCTACTCAGCTGCTGTGGGGCACGATCACCACCGGGCACTTGGCGTGGTGCGTGACCTGGCTGCTCACGGATCCGAGCCGGAGCGGTTCGAACCCGCCGCTGCCGCGGCTGCCTAGCACGAGCAAGTCCGCTGACCCGGACGCGTCGAGCAGCTCCTTGACCGCGAACCCGTTGACGGCGACGACGGTGACGGACGGCGGCTTCTTGTCGCCGCTCTTCGCTTGCGCAGCCGCCACTGCCTCCTCGGCTGCCTTGCGCACCTGTGCCAGCCGGTCTTCCTCGCCGGGATATTCCACCGGATGGCCCGACCATGCGCTGGCCACCAGCTGATTGACGGTGAGGACGGTGAGCGGGGCAGCACGAAGCGCGGCCTCCTCGAGAGCCCATTCGAGTGCGTAGTGGGAGTTCCTTGATCCGTCGATACCTACAGTTACTCCGGACATGCTGCGTCCTTTCCCGACATTCCTGCCGCGGCCGCGCCGACCAGCGACCGAATGCCGGCCGGCACTCCTGTACGTCAGTGTGAGACCACGGCTGGTGAGAAGCTAGGGACCACAGATGCCTGACGGTAGGGCCGTTCGTCCTGGCTAGCTGAACCGGGCGAGCCAGCCGCCCGCTACGGCGTGCAGGCGGTCAGCCTGCAGGCGGTAGAGGTGCTCACGGCCCCGGAGCAAGACCGTGACAAGCCCGGCTTGCTCCAGCACGCGCAGGTGCTGGGAGATCGTCGGCCAGGAGTAGTCGAACCTGTCGGCGATCGCGCGAGAAGTCATCTCGCCGCCCCTTGCGTGCAGCACGGACAGGATCGTGCGCCTGGACCGGCTCGCGAGCGCGCCGAAAACTACCTCAAGGTCGTCGAGTTCGGCGAGCCCTCTCGGCGGCGGACTCAACTGCGCAGCGTGACGCGATGGTAGTGCGGGAACTCCCAGCGAGGCCGGCCGTCCCGCTCCTCGAGCAGCGGCTCCATTGCCTCCCAGATCGCCGTCACGTC
>JASIGS010000405.1 GCA_030052355.1 Streptosporangiaceae bacterium
CAAGCTTCCCGGCGTGCCGCAGCGGCTCGAGCGCGTCCAGGAACCGGTGCCACGCCTGCTCGGCCACGGCAGGGTCGACCTGCCGCAGGTAGACGGGGTCCTTGCCGGCCTGCTGGGCGGCGTCGCGCAGGTCCGGCGGCAGCGCGGCGACGCGAGTCGGATGCTGCGTGAACAGGCTGAACGCCTTGACGTTGAAGGTGAACCCCGCCGGTGTCCGGTCGGCCCAGGCCCTGGCGGTCTGCTCGGACGGCAGTGCGTAGTACGTGGCATCGACCTCGACCAGCGGGAACTGCCGGGCGTAGAACTGCAGCCGCTTGGCCGGATTGTCCGCCTCTGGGGGGTACCAGCCCGACGCTATGAGCGTGCGGTCCGTCCATGACGCCGTACCGATCAGGATGTCGCCCATGCCCGAAGCGTAGGACGGGAGCATAGGCTCGCGAACATGATGCCGGACCGTCTGGTGCTGCTGGACCTCCCGACCTTGCACGGCGAGCGCGTCGTGCTCCGCGGGCGCCGCGAGTCAGACATAGACGACCGGGTGGCCGAGCCGATCGATCCGGAAGAAGAGGACGCTTACGGCTCGTCGTGGCGACGCGAGTGGGACGGGCGGCGCTTCCATACCAGGGAGCACGTGGCCGGGCGGTTCCTGGAGCACGAGCCGGGCGCCTATACCTGGGCGGTCGAGCACCTGGGACGGTGCATCGGCGGCGCCGGGCTGCGGGTGAACGTTGACCAGCATCGCGCTTCCTACTGGATCGGGCTGTTCAGGCCCGACCTGCGCGGCCGCGGTCTCGGCAAGGAGATCACCACGCTGGTGCTGGACTGGGCCTTCGGCGAGCTCCGCGTGCACCGGGTCGAGCTCGAGGTGCTCGCCACGAACACCCGCGCGATGCGCTGCTACCTGGCCTGCGGGTTCCGCCAGGAGGGCGTCAGGCGTGAGGCCGAGCTGTACCCGGGCGGCTGGCAGGACTTCGTCGAGATGGGCGTGCTCCAGCCGGAGTACCGGACCGCCTACAAGGCGCACCTGCAAGGCGCAATCGAATCTATGTTCTAATGGCTGAGTGCCAGCCATCCCGTGGCCTGCGGCCTGCCGCCTCCGTCACCCGTGGCTGCCCGGCACCGTCGTCATCACCTGGGAACCGTGCGACTGCCCGCCCGCACAGCGGGCGCGCGGCGGTCACCTCAAGGTCGAGTGCGGGACCGCGGGCTGTGCGGAGACGTGGTGGTCGCCGCTGCACCGGCCGGAGCGGCGCCTCATCGGCCACACCGAGGATCACCGTCGCTGACAGGCCGGTGCGAGCATGGCCCGGCCGCTTTGATCGCTCTTTACCGCCGGCGGGGATTGAGAAGTCATGATCCCGGTGAATCTCCCCGGGTCATGACCAGGCAGGGCTGAGCTAGCAGGACGGACAGTTTGGCGGTATTTCTCGCTGGCCTGACCGGGCAGGCCAAGGGCCTCGCGGCGGCGCTCGGATCAGCCCGCCTTTTGCTCATCGTCATCGCCGCGGGCGTGATATTCGTGTGCGTGCTGGCTGTGCCGGTGCTCAGCGACAGGTTCCTCGGATACGCGGCCGCGCAGGGCAAGAAGGTAGCGCTGCCTACCCTCGGGATCGGCCTGCTCATCCTGCTCATCGGGCTGGCCATCGGCGTGGAGGTCGTCGACTTCATCGGCGCGGGCCTGATGGGCATCGTGATCCTCGGCGTGATCCTCGACAACTACTTATCGGCTGTGGCGCCGGCCGCCGGGACCTGCTTGCCCGTCACTGGATGCCGGTAGTGGAACGGGAACGTGGTTGTATCCGGCCACAACCGGGGCGGGTCGGCCAGCAGCTCGTCCGGGCCGTTCGGGTCCTCGGGGAAGACGGCCGTGGAGTTCGGCACGTAGTCGGGCTGCGTGTACGCCCAGCCTTGCTCGAACGTCGCGTGCCAGAACGGGCGGTAGTAGAGGACCTTGATCTTCCAGACTCCGTCCTCGGCCACGTAGGTGTTCTCGTACAGGCCTCCTTCCCACCACTGCCGGACCGCACCGATGCTGTGGTGCGTGCCACCCTGCATGAGCGTGCGGAACCTGGCGTACGCCGTCTGCCGGTCGTCGCTGATGTGCACGATGTCCTGGAGTTGCGGGTGCTCGAGCAGGCGGCCGTGGGCCGGGCCGTTGGTGCCGTCGGTGAATCTGGCGCGGAACCGGCCGGTATACAGCCGGGCGATCCCGGTCCTGCCCTTGTAGACCCCGCCGATGAAGATGACCTGCCCGTCGTCGGCAAACAGGTCGACGACCTCGTCGTACAGGCATTTGTCCAGGTAGTAGCCGTAGGCGTGCTGCAGGTTGCGGATGGCGAGCACGTCCTCCACAATCCCGAGCCGGTGCTCGAGCTGCGCGAGCCTGTCCTGCTGCGTCATGAGAAATCCCTTTCGCCAGGCCGGCCTGAGCGTAACTCGCCGGCGGGCCAGGCAGCCAGCCGCGTGCAGACTTC
This sequence comes from Streptosporangiaceae bacterium, assembly GCA_030052355.1. The sequence goes on from JASIGS010000405.1 coordinate 2,475, forward strand.
CGTGCGCGAGCTACGGTGGCTGCGTGGACGGCACGGACGCGGTGGTCGAGCGGATCCTGACGACCTACGACACGATCACGGTGGTGGGCGCGAGCACGCACGCCCACAAGGCGGCGCACTCGGTGCCGGCGCTCATGCAGCGGCACGGCTGGCGGATCGTCCCCGTCAATCCGCACGCGGACCAGATCCTCGGCGAGAAGGTCTACCGTCTGCTCGCCGACATCGAGCGGCCGGTCGGCCTCGTTGACGTCTTCCGGCCGTCTGCGGAGGCACCCGACGTGGCGCGCCAGGCCGTGGCCGCCGGCGCGACCGCGCTGTGGCTGCAGCTCGGGATCGCGTCCGCTGAGGCGCGCGCGATCGCGGCGGACGCCGGCCTGCTGTACGTCGAGGACAGGTGCCTGGCCGTCGAGCGGCGACGGCTCGGCATCGAAGCGCCGCGGCGGTGATGACCAGCCTGCGGCGGGTCAGGCGAAGGCACCGGGCGGGGGGAGCGGCGACGGCCGCGCTGTCGCGTCCGTGATGGGCTCGGCGCCGGCGAGGAAGTCGCGCAGCGCACCGCCAGTCACCACTCTCGCCGGGAACGGGTCGGACGCGAGGCTCCTGATCAGGCCCGTGACATCGAGCGGGCGGTCGGTCGCGACCACCAGGAGGTTCCCGAACCGGCGGCCGCGCAGTACTGCCGCGTCGGCGACCACCGCCACCCGGCGGAACACGGCGCACACGGCGGCTACCCGGCCGCGGGTATGGGCGAGCGGTGGTCCGTCCCCGATGTTGGCCGCGAAGATCCCGGCTGGTGCCAGCACCCGTGCCACGGCG
>JASIGS010000406.1 GCA_030052355.1 Streptosporangiaceae bacterium
GCTCATTTCCAGAAGGCTAGCCGTAAACTGCCCGCCATGGACCTCAAGGGTGCGACGCTGGTGTGAACGCGACCGGGCTGACGTCCGTGGAGATCTGCGCCGGCGGCGGCGGCCAGGCGCTGGGACTCGAGCAGGCAGGCTTCGCGCACGAGGCGGTCGTCGAACTCGATCCCGACGCGTGCGAGACACTCCGCCGCAACAGGGGCTCCGCGTGGAAGATCACTGAAGCGGACGTGGCCAGCGTGGACGGCTGCGGCTACGCCGGCGTCGACCTGCTCGCCGGCGGCGTGCCGTGCCCTCCCTTCTCGGTGGCGGGCAAGCAGCTCGGCGCGCGCGACGATCGCGACCTGTTCCCCGAGGCGCTGCGCCTGGCGGCGGAAATCCGCCCGCGCGCCGTCCTGCTGGAGAACGTTCCGGGACTAGGAACGACGAGATTCGCCGCCTACAGATCAGGCGTGATCGGCCGGCTGACGGAGCTCGGATACGCGAGCTGGTGGCACCTCGTGCACGCCAGCGAGCACGGCGTCCCGCAGCTTCGGCCGAGGTTCGTGCTCGTCGCGATCAGGCCGCCGTGGGCGGCCAGCTTCCGCTGGCCGCAGCCACAGGACGGGACGCCGCCGACCGTCGGCGAGGCCATCGGGGACCTGATGGCGGCGGCCGGCTGGCCGGGCGCCGCCGCGTGGGCGCAGCGCGCCGACCGGATCGCCCCGACGGTCGTCGGCGGCAGCAAGAAGCACGGCGGCCCGGATCTGGGCCCGACCAGGGCACGGGCGGCCTGGCGGCAGCTCGGCGTGGACGGCCTCGGCATCGCCGGCCATCCGCCAGGACCGGACTACCCCGCCGGCCGGCCACCCAAGCTCACCGTGCGGATGGTCGCGAGGCTGCAGGGATTTCCCGACTCGTGGGAGTTCGCCGGCGGCAAGACCGCGGCCTACCGCCAGGTGGGCAACGCGTTCCCGCCGCCGGTGGCGCTTGCGCTGGGAACGGCCATCGCCGCCGCACTCGGTGCTAGCCCGGGGGGACGACCCCCCGGAACCCCCCGCTCGGCAGCGACGACGACGACCCGCCTCTCCCCTCCTCGTTCAGAAGGTCCTGATCGCGATCTCCGCCGGCGCGGCGAGCAGCCCGGTGACCTCGTCGTCGAGCTTGCTGAGCGTGATCGACGTGCCGGCCATGTCGAGTGACGTGCAGTACTCGCCGACATAGTTACGCCGTACGTTGATGCCGCGCTTGGTGAGCTGCTCGTGCGCGTACCCGTACAGCAGGTACAGCTCGCTGATGGGCGTGCCGCCGAGGCCGTTGATCATCAGCGCGACGTCGTCGCCCTGGCTGAACGGCAGGTCGCTGACCACCGCCTCGAGCAGTTCGTCAACGATCTCGTTGGCCTTGGCCAGCTTCTCCCGGCGGCGCCCGGGCTCGCCGTGAATGCCCACGCCCATCTCCATCTCGTCGTCGCCGAGCTCAAAGAGCGGTGAGCCCTTGGCCGGCGGCGTGCAGGAGGTCAGCGCCATGCCCATGGTCCTGGTGACCGAGTTGACCTTGTTGCCGATCCGGATCAGCTCGTCGAGATCGGCACCCTGCTCGGACGCGGCGCCCACGGCCTTGATCACGAAGAAGTTCCCGGCCACGCCGCGGCGGCCCACGGTGTAGGTGGAGTCCTTGACCGCGACGTCGTCGTCCACGATCAGCGTGCCGATCGTGACGCCGTCCGCCTCGGCCATCTCCTTGCCCATCTCGAAGGCCATCCGGTCGCCCGTGTAGTTGTTGATGATGTGCAGGACTCCCTTGGCCGAGTTCAGCAGCTTGCTGGTCTCCAGCACGTAGTCCATCGGCGGCGCCGCGAACACGTCTCCCGGGCAGGCGGCGTCGAGCATGCCCTTGCCGACGACCATGACGTGGGCGGGCTCGTGGCCCGAGCCTGAGCCCTGGATGACCGAGACCTTGTCGTCGCGTGGGGCGTCGGCACGCATGATCAGGTTGTACTCAGGCACGTACCTGAGCGTGTCGGGATTGGCCAGCGCGATGCCCTTGAGCATCTCCGCCACGAACTGCTGCGGGTCGTTGACGAACTTCTTCATGAGCCGTTACCTCCACGGGTTGCCGGGGGTTCCGGGGTAGCCCCCCGGTTGCTTGTTGGCGGGGGTCCGGGGGTCGCCCCCCGGTGACTACTGACACCGGCTTCGCGGGCCGGCCACTGATCGGCAAGTGCCTCGAACATCACTGCTACAGCGATCGCGCCAGCGTCGAGCGTGCCGATGCTGCGCTCGCCCGTGTAGGCGGCCCGGCCGCGCATGGCCAGCATGGAGCGGGTGGCCTCGGCCCGCTCCCGCGCGATGGTCGCAGCCGCCCGCAGGGTGGCCGCCGCGTCGTGCCCGGCGGCGATGTGCTGCTCGATCGTGTCGATGGCTGGCACCGCCGCGTCGAGCAGCGTCTTGTCGCCGACGTCCGAGCGCCCGCGCATCTTGATGCCCTCCACGGCTGCCCTCAGTACGGCGACGACCTGGTCAGGGCTCAACTCGGTCTGCGTCCCCGCGGTGGACCCGGCACGCAGGAACGCCGTCCCCCACAGCGGCCCCGACGTCCCGCCGATGCGGCTGGTGATGACCACCGCGATCTTCTTCAGGAAAGTGCCGATGTCCGCGCGGTCATAGCTGTCCCAGTCCGCCAGGACGAGCTCGAACCCGCGGGCCATGGAGTAACCGAAGTCGCCGTCGCCGACCACCGCGTCGAGGTCACCGAAGTACTTCTCGTTGTCGACGGCTACCTGCGCGATGGTGTGGACGACGACCTCGACGTCGCCGAACTTTGCTACGGGCATGGGCGCTCCAGATTGTGCGATGACGGCGCTGCAACTGCGGACGGCCGCCGGGCGGCCGGGTCTGGCGGCAGCACGGCGGCCAGGTCGGCCAGCGTGATCCAGCGGCCGGGCCGGGCCTGGCTCCGGTTGGCCAGGACCGTCGTGACCTCATCGTCCGGATCACCGAGCGAGGAGACGACGAGCGCCGCCTCGCCGAAGTCCTCGTCGGCGGTGAAGTCGTTTACCGTGACGACGCAGCGCAGGCCGGCACCCGTGGCGGCGAGCAGGCCGTTGCGGGAATCCTCCACGACCACGACGTGGTCAGGGGGCAGCCCGAGCCAGTCAAGCGCCGTCAGGTAGATGTCCGGGGCGGGCTTCTTGCGCGGCACGATGTCACCGGCGAAGACCTTGACCTGCCGGGCAAGCGCGGTACCGACGGTGCAGTCCAGCGTCGCCTGCACCGACGGCAGCGCGGATGTGGAAGCCACAGCGACCCGCCAGCCAGCAGTCAGCGCCTCGGCCACGATCCTGGGAATCCCGGGCCGGGCCGGGATCGCGCCGGAGGCGACCAGCTCGGTGTAGATCTCGGTCTTCCGCTTGTGCCAGCGGGCGACCGCGGCCTGCTGCTCGCTGTCGCCGGCCGGCAAGCCAGCCGCCGCGACGAACTCGGGGGTGAGCAGGCTCGCCATCCGCTCCTTGCCGCCGCCGATGAGCAGCCTGCGCCGGTACTCCTCGGGGCTCCAGCGCACGGGCAGCCCGAACTCGGCGAAGGCCTGGTTGAACGCGACGAGATGCCCGTACCGCTCGGTGTCGGCGAGCACGCCGTCGCAGTCGAGCACGAGCGCGCGGTCTGGTCCCGGCACGCGGCTCACCTGGCTTTACCGACGCTGCCGAAGCGGCGCATATGGTCGGCAGCCATCGCCAGCACGGCTGCCCGCACGGCGGTGAACAGTGACGGCGGATCCCAGCTGTCCCGCTGTTCCGCGGCGCGCAGGAACTCCAGGTTCGACTTCATGTAGGCGACCTTGAGCGCGGTGGAGATGTTGACCTTGGCGCAGCCGCGCGCGATCAGGTCGGTGAACTGGGCATCGGACATGCCGGTACCACCGTGTAGCGCGATCGGTGTCGGCCGGGCCGCCACGATGTCGGACACGCGCTGCGCGTCAAGCTTCGGCTCGGAGTGGTACATGCCGTGCGCGTTGCCGATCGCCGGCGCGAACACGTCCACCGCGGTGGCTCGGATGAAGTCGAGCGCGACCGGCAGCGACTGCCGGTGCGCCTCCTCCTCCGACCCGACGTCGTCCTCGACCCCGGTGATCGCCTCGATCTCGCCTTCGACGTTCGCCC
>JASIGS010000407.1 GCA_030052355.1 Streptosporangiaceae bacterium
GCCAACCTCGAGGAAGAGCGCGAGACCATCAGGGCGCGCAAGGAAGAGCTGGCCGGCAAGGCCGAGGAACTGTGCACCTCCACCGACTGGAGCACGACGGCGAGCGCGTACCGGGAGCTGATGCGGGCCTGGAAGCAGGCTGGACGCGCGGACCGGGCCACCGAGGACGAGCTGTGGGCCAGGTTCAAGACCGCGCAGGACTCCTTCTTCGCGGCGCGGTCAGAGGTCCTGGACGCCAAGGACCGCGAGCTGCGCAACCACGCCACCGCCAAGGAGCAGCTGCTGGCCGAGGCCGAGAAGCTCGTGCCGGTGACTGATGCCCGGGCCGCCCGGGCCGCGCTGCGGGGCATCCAGGAGCGCTGGGAGAAGGCGGGCGCCGTGCCCCGCGAGGCCCAGGAACGACTCGAGGGCGGCCTGCGGAACCCGGTGACCAACGCGCCTCGGGCCAGACCAGGCTAGCCAGACGCCAGCGGACGCCAGCCCGCAGAGCAGAGTGCGTGCCCGAAACCCGCGGTGACCGGGCAGGTCTAGCTGGAGAGCTCCGACAGGGTGCGCTCGGCCTCGGAGAGCCAGGACCGGCGGGCAGCCAGCGCCTCCTCGGCCTGCTGCTGTGCCTTCATGTCGCCGTTCGCCTGGGCCTTGGCCAGCTGACCCTCCAGGTGGGTGATGGCCGAGCGGATCTGGTCCACCGTCCCCCTGGCCCTGGACAGCGCCTCCGGGTTGGAACGCCGCCAGTGCGAGTCCTCGGCCCTGCGTACCGCCTCCTCGATCTTGCGCAGCCCGCCCTCGAGACGTTCCTGCGCTTCACGCGGCACCGAGCCGATCCGCTCCCAGCGTTCCTGGATGCCCCGCAGGGCAGACCTTGCCGCCCTGGAGTCGGTCACCGGGACGAGCTTCTCCGCCTCGGCGAGCAGCTGCTCCTTGACCGTGGCGTGATCACGCAGCTCGCGGTCCTTTGCGTCCATGACCTCGGACCGTGCGGCGAAGAACGCGTCCTGGGCGGTCTTGAACCTGGCCCACAGCTCGTCTTCCGCGGTCCGGTCGGCACGGCCGGCCTGCTTCCAGGACCGCATCAGCTCCCGGTAGGCGCTGGCGGTCGGCCCCCAGTCGGTCGAGGAGGACAGCTCCTCCGCCCGGGCGGCAAGCTCTTCCTTGCGCTTCCTGGTGCCCTCGCGCTCTTCTTCGAGGTTGGCGAAGTAGGCCTTGCGCCGCTTGGCGAAGCCGTTCCGCGCTGCCGACAGGCGCTTCCAGAGCACGGCCTCGGCGGTACGGTCGCCCCTCGGGGCGATCTTCCACTCCTCCAGGAGCTGGCGCATCCGCTCGCCGCTGGCCTTCCAGTGCGTGGCCTCGGCAGCCAGCCGCTCGGCTTCCGCCACGATCCGCTCCCGGACCTCCAGCGCCGTCGTGCGGGCATGCTCACGCGCAGCCTTGTGCTCCTCGCGGCGGACCTCCACCTGGTCGACCAGGTTGTCGAGGCGCTTGCGCAGGCCGTCCAGGTCCCCGATGGCGTGCGCGTCCACGAGCGTGGCGCCCAGGCGCTCGATGCTGGCCTTGGCGTGCGCGGGCGACAGGTCGGTACCGGTAATCCGCTGCTCGAGCAGGCTGACCTCCGTCTCCAGGGCTTCAAACTTGCGCCTGTAGAAGGCCAGGGCCTCGTCTGGGCTGCCTGCCTGCCATGAGCCGATCTCCCGCTCGCCTTCGACGGTACGGACATACACCGTGCCGTCTTCGGCCACCCGGCCCCACGGATCGCTTGCGGTACTCACCGCGTACCTCCTGCTTGGGTACCTGCCCGGCTGCTTACGCCGCTCAGGTCTTGCTGATCGTCACGCTCTCGATCTGGACCTTCTCCTTCGGGTGGCCGTCACCCGAGCCGTTGGAGTTATCGCTGCCTGCCTTCGCCACGTCAAGGATGATATTGAGTCCGCTGGCAATCGTGCCAAACGGTGTGTAGTCGGGTGGCAGCGTTGAGTCCTTGTAGACGAAGAAGAACTGGCTGCCGTTGCTGTCGGGCTCGCCCGTGTTGGCCATGGCGACCGTGCCCGGGGTGTAGGTGTAAGTGCCGGATTTATTAGCTTTAGGAAGGTTTTCGTTACCGAACTCGTAGCCGGGGGTGCCGTCGCCCGTTCCGGTGGGGTCGCCGCACTGCAGCACGTAGATGCCGGACGCGGCCGTGGTGAGCCGGTGGCAGTGGGTGTTGTTGAAGTAGGCCTGGTCGGCCAGGGAAACGAAGGAGTTCACCGTGCAGGGTGCCTTGCTGTTGAGCAGGTCGATCACGATGTTCCCGCGGTTGGTCTTAAGCGTCGCCGTGTAGGTGGCCTTGGTGTCCGGCGTCGAGGACGGCAGTGAGACCTTGCGGGCCGCTGTGCCTGCCTTGATGTAGACGCACTTGCCATCCACCATGGCCGGCGTGCTGCTCGGCGTCGGGGTAGGAGTGGCCGTGGCTGAGGGTGTCGTGGAGGGGGTCGAAGCCGCGCCCGGCTTGGCCTTGGCCGAGCTGAAACCGCCAGCCGCCGCGACGGCCGCGAGAGCCACGCCGACTACGACCACGGCCGCGGTCACGCCAGCAGCCCACTGCCGCTGGCGCTTGGCGCGGTCCGCGCGACGCACTTGTCGGCGCTGGTGTGCCTCCCTGGCAAGCCTCCGCTGGCGCTGCTTCTTCGTCGCCACCCGTATGAATCCTCCTGCTCACCCGCAGTCTCCTGCGGTCCGCCCTGGTCTGGCAATGCGCGGCCCCCGCCGCTCACATTGCGCATTGCGAAACATCGCGAATCGTACCGTTCTGGTGGCACTAGTGGCGCCGTCGTTACCTTTCGACACCCAACCGCTCCCAAGCCGTGTCCTAGCGGCGCCATACGACCTGCGAACCGCGTCCGACGAGCCCAGCAAGGCCCTGGCGTGCGGATCTCGGTAGCCTGGAGGCCAGGGCTGATGCAGGGAGGGCACGTGCTGATTGCCGGGTTTCCCGCCGGGTCGTTCGCGGCTAACTGCTATCTCCTGGCGGCGGCGCCGGGCGAGCAGTGCGTGATCATCGATCCCGGCCAGGATGCCCAGCCGGGCATCGAGGAGATCGTCGCCAAGTACCGCCTGAAGCCGGCCGCGGTCCTGCTGACACACGGCCACATCGACCACATCTGGTCGGTAGCGCCGGTGTGCGGGGCCCGGAACATCCCCGCCTACATCCACCCCGACGACCGCGCGCTGCTGACCGACCCGGCGCGAGGGCTGTCCCTGCTTGCCGGCCAGCAGCTCTTTGGCGGGATCACCTTCTCCGAGCCTGATGAGGTGCTCGAACTGGCCGACGGGATGGCGCTGGAACTGGCTGGGCTGCGGATCATCGTCGATCACGCGCCGGGGCACACTCCCGGCTCGGTGACGTTCCGCCTGCCTGGGGCGGCGGAGCCGGGCACGATCTTCAGTGGCGACCTGCTGTTCGCCGGGTCGATCGGCCGGACCGACCTGCCGGGCGGCGACTACGAGACAATCCTGGTCAGCCTGGCCCGGGTATGCCTGCCGCTTCCGGACGAGACCGTGGTCCTCGCGGGGCACGGGCCGCAGACGACGATCGGGGCCGAGCGGGCCGGCAATCCCTTCCTGGCCGGCCTGGCACCGGCCGCGGGCCCGGCGACCGGCTTGTAGCAGGATGTGCGGGGCGCACGGCAGTCCAGGGGTGGCGCTCGTTCCTAGTCAAGAAGAGAAAGGCAAGGCGACCGATGATCCGCAGCCACGAGGCGGGCAGCCTGCGGGCCGCGAATGCCGGTGAGCAGGTGCGGCTGGCTGGCTGGGTGGCGCGGCGGCGCGACCACGGCGGCGTCGTGTTCATCGACCTGCGGGACGGCAGCGGGATCGTGCAGGTCGTGCTGCGCGAGGAGGACCTGGCCCACGACCTGCGGGCCGAGTTCTGCGTGCTGGTGACGGGGGCCGTGCGCCTTCGTCCGGCCGGGAACGAGAATCCCGAGCTGGCGACCGGGGACGTGGAAGTCGCCGCGGACTCGATCGAGGTGCTGTCGCAGGCCGATGCGCTGCCGTTCCCCATCGAAGGGGGCGGGGAGCTCAACGAGGAGGTCCGGCTGAAGTACCGGTACCTCGACATCCGGCGAGCCGACATGGCCGCGGCGCTGAAGGCCCGGTCACGGGCCGTTTACCTGCTCAACGACGTGATGAGCGCGCACCGGTTCGTGACCGTGGAGACGCCGTTCCTGACCAGGTCGACCCCCGAAGGCGCGCGTGACTTCCTGGTACCGGTCCGGCTGCGGCCGGGCACCTGGTACGCGCTGCCGCAGTCGCCGCAGCTGTTCAAGCAGCTGCTGATGATCTCCGGCCTGGAGCGGTACTTCCAGCTCGTCAGGTGCTTCAGGGACGAGGACTTCCGGGCCGACCGGCAGCCCGAGTTCACCCAGGTCGACCTGGAGATGTCGTTCGTGACCAGGGAAGACGTCGTCGAGGTCGCCGAGGACCTGGTGGCACGGCTGTGGGCGGAGATCGCCGGTTACCAGGTGCAGCGGCCGATACCGCAGATGACCTACGCCGACGCGATGGCCCGGTACGGCTCGGACAAGCCGGACCTGCGGTTCGGCCAGGAGCTCGTGGACCTGACGTCGTACTTCGCCCAGTCGGAGTTCCGGGTGTTCCAGGCGCCGCACGTCGGCGCGGTCGTGATGCCAGGCGGCGCGTCCCAGAGCCGCAAGGAACTCGACGGCTGGCAGGAGTGGGCCAAGTCGCGCGGGGCCAGAGGACTGGCCTACGTGCTCATCGGCCCTGACGGGCTGGTGTCGGATGCCGGGCCGGTCTCGCGGCACCTGTCTGACGAGGAGCGGTCCGGGCTGCCCGGCGCGGCCGGGGCCGTGGCGGGAGACGCGGTGTTCTTCGCCGCCGGAGCGGCCGGCGAGGCCCGGGTCCTGCTCGGCGCGGCCCGGCTGGAGATCGGCTACCGGTGCGGCCTGATCGACCCGTCTGCCTGGGCCTTTACCTGGGTAGTGGACGCGCCGATGTTCGAGGACGACGGCGAGGGCGGCTGGACGGCGGTGCATCACCCGTTCACCTCGCCGCTGCCGGAGTGGGCCGACAAGTTCGCCGCCGAGCCCGGCGGGGCGCTGGCGAACGCCTACGACATCGTCTGCAACGGGACGGAGATCGGCGGGGGGTCCATCCGTATCCACCGGCCTGACATGCAGCAGCAGGTCTTCGACGTGATCGGCCTGACGCGAGAAGAGGCGACGTCGCAGTTCGGGTTCCTGCTCGAGGCGCTGCGGTTCGGCCCGCCGCCGCACGGCGGGATCGCGTTCGGCTGGGACCGGATGCTGATGCTGCTCACCGGGCGCGAGTCGATCAGGGATGTGATCGCGTTCCCGAAGGCCGCCTCCGGGCACGACCCGCTGACCGGCGCGCCGACGCCGATCACCGCTGCCCAGCGCAAGGAGGCCGGCATCGACGCCGTGCCGGGCACGCCGGCCCAGGCCCGCTAGCCGACCCGCCTGCACTGCGGGGCACGCCGACCCGGGCCCGCTGGCAGGAACTGCGTGCACCGGGCCCGGCGGACGCCCGCCCCTGGGCCGCTAGAGCGGCGTGCGCACCGCGGCTGATCTTGGACTCACGACGTTGTGGCAGTTCGCCACACTTCGGTGCCGGTTTCATCCTGGTTTGTGCTAGCCGAAGTGATACAACGTCCGGCGGGCGGGACTGCGCTTGATCGATAGTGCGAGCCGCTGGTCCGGCGGCCCGGCCGTCGAGATCCGCCTAATCGCCGCAGTTTGCCGGGCTTACTCCTCCCAGACGGGAACCGGTGGTAGGCCGCTCTCGCCACGGGCACGATCGGTGAGCTGCTGGATGAGTTCGGTCTTGGCCCTGGTGTAGGCCTCGCCATCCAGGCCTGCAGCCGCCAGCTGGCGCTTGAGTCCGGCGTACATGGCCGCTTCCTCGGGATGGGTGCGCAGGTAGTCGCGCAGCAACAGCTCGTTTCGTTCCGTGAACGTCCCGCTCGGGACCACATGCAGGTGATGGGTCCGCCGCCCGTCAGCGTCGCGCCGGTAGAACAGTCGGCCGGGCATGCCGGTCGCGTGCCGCCGGTAGCCGAGCCCGAGCAGTTGATCCTCGTGCGCAACGACGAGGTCCAGGCTCTCTGCGGCGGCCAGCAGGTCGATGACCGGCTTGGCGGCGAGGCCAGGGACAGAAGTGCTGCCGATGTGTTCGATCGTTGCGAACACGCCCGGCACCGTTGCCCGAAGCTCGGCGGCGGAGCGGGCGGCGACTTCGGCCCACGACGGGTCGTACTCGATGACCTCTGTCGGCACTGGGTCAGGCTAGCTGCAACCTTCGGGCCGCGCGTGGCGTACTTGTA
>JASIGS010000408.1 GCA_030052355.1 Streptosporangiaceae bacterium
ACACGCACGGCAGTTCCAGGACGACGATCGTCGGCCCGCCAGCCGGACTGCTCACGGCCACGATGCCGTCGAACGCCGCCAGCCGCTTCTCCACGCCGAGCAGGCCGCTGCCTCGCGCCGGGTCGGCGCCGCCGAGACCGAAGTCGGTCACCACTATGCGCAGCAGTCCGCCGGCGTGCGAGACCGCGACCTGCGCCCGGTGCGCGCCGGAGTGCTTGGCCGCGTTGGTGAGGACCTCGGCGACCGCGAAGTAGCAAGCGGTCTCGACTGGCGCGGGCGGCCTGCCGGGCAGGTCGATGTCGGTCTCCACGTGCAGCGGACAGTCCAGCGCCAGCGCGCGAATCGCGTCCGCCAGGCCGCGGTCGGCGAGCACCGGCGGATGCACCCCGCGTACCAGCTCGCGCAGCTCGGTCAGCGCCCTGGCCGAGGCCTCCCGAGCTTCCACGACCAGGGCGACGGCCGCGTCCGGGTTCATCGGGATCATCCGCTCGGCCGCGCGCAGGCTCATGCCCAGCGCCACCAGCCGGGCCTGAGCGCCGTCGTGCAGATCGCGCTCGAGCCGCCGCAGGTCGCCGGCGGCCGTGTCGACCGCGACCGCGCGGCTTTCGGTCAGCCGCTGCACCCGCCTGGTCAGCTCGGCGTCAGGGGTGAGGCCGAGCCTGCGGCCCACCGATGGGAACGTCTGCGGCACCAGAAACGCCCCGAACGCCAGCAGCAGAATGGCCTCAGCGATCTCCCACCCCGGCCCCGGCCCGTTCGCATTCGCCACGACCACATAGCCGTAGTCGTGCGGACCCCACTGGTGTGCCAGCGCCAGGCCAGCTGCGCCGAGGACCAGCAGGCAAGCCACGGCCAGCTTGGCCGCGGCTAGTGGCCACCGGCGGATCACCGCGACGGCAGCGCCGAGCCACAGCGCAAGCCACAGGGCCGCCGGGCCCACGCTGTCAAAGCTCCAGTTCGGGGTGTCGAAGACGTCTGCCGCCATGATCGCCACCGGGATCAGCAGCAGCGCCCGGTACTGAGCGCGCGGCGGCAGCTCGCTGACGCGGCCGAGCAGCAGCCGGGCCCGGCTGAGCACCGGATCCGGCGAGCGCCAGGCGAGCCACCCGCCGAGCAGCACGAACACGTAAGAAAGCACGAGCACCAGCTCCGCGGCGCCCCAGCCGGGCCCGTATGTGAAAGAGCTGCCGGTAACCGCGCCTACGCCCGCACCCGGAACCGCGGACGCTGCCTGCTGAAAGGCACCGGAACTGCTTGCGAGCTGGCCCAGGGCGAGCAGGAAGCCTGCCAGCCCGAGCAGGATCAGGACCACAGGGACGAAGCGGTCGGCCAGCCGCGGCCACAGCGCGAGCAGCAGCGCTACCGCGACCGTGAAGACGAGCCACATCCAGCCGCGCCCGTTCTGATGGGTGGACTGCAGGCGAGCCGTCAGCAGCAGGCCTGCCGTCAGCACCGCGAGAGCCGACCACCAGCCGACCCGGCTGCCGCGAACGCGCCCCCGCGGACCGCTCGCGTCCTGGTCATCCCTGGTGCGTGTCCAGTAGAGCAGCGCGCCCACCGCGAGCACCACGAACAGCAGCAGCAGGAACTTGAAACTCATGACGGTCCTCGCTTCAACGTCGGGCCACCCGCGCTGCCATTCAGCATGCCCCGGGACGCCGCCCAGATCGATGGGCCTGCGTCCACAGCTGCGGTAGGGCTAGGCCTACGTCACCCGCTCGCCCCCGCGCCAGACGGCGGCGACGAGCGGCACGCCGGGCCGGTAGGCCAGGTAGGAGTGCGACGGCGCGTCCAGCATCAGCAGGTCGGCCCGCGCCCCCACGCCCAGATGGCCGACGTCGGTCCGGCGCAGCGCGTGCGCGCCACCCGCGGTCGCGGCCCACACCGCCTCGGCGGTGGTCATCCGCATCTCGCGGACCGCCAGCGCCACGCACAGCGGCATGCTGGAGGTGAAGGACGAGCCGGGGTTGCAGTCGGTCGCGATCGCGACCGTGACCCCCGCGTCCAGGAGCCGCCGCGCGTCCGGGTACGGCTGCCGGGTGGAGAATTCCACCCCTGGCAGCAGCGTGGCGACCGTCCCGCCCGATGACGCGAGCGCGTCCACATCCGCTTCAGATAGGAACGTGCAGTGGTCGGCGGATGCCGCCTCGGCCTCGACTGCCACCCGGACTCCCGGCCCTGGACCTAGCTGGTTCGCGTGCACCCGGGCCTGGAGGCCTGCCGCCTCCCCGGCCGCGAGCACGGCCCCGGCCTCGTCGGCGCCGAACGCGCCTCGTTCGCAGAACACGTCCACCCACCGGGCCAGCGGCGCACACGCGGCCAGCATGTCGCCGCAGACCAGGTCGACGTAACCGGCGGCGTCCGACGCGAACTCCGGCGGCAGCACGTGCGCGCCGAGGTAGGTGACCTCGGACGTGACCTCGGCCGCGAGGGCCAGGCTGCGCGCCTCGTCGGCGACCGTGAGCCCGTAGCCGGACTTGCACTCGAACGTCGTGGTCCCCTGCGCCAG
>JASIGS010000409.1 GCA_030052355.1 Streptosporangiaceae bacterium
GAGCCACGTGTTCGCACCCTGGTCGGAGAACTCTGGTCCGGGAGCAGACTGCTGCGTCACCGCGGTCACCGTGTGCAGTTGCGTCTGCCGCGCCGCGGCGTTGTCGGCGCGCATCCACGCGCCTGCCAGACCGAAGGCGAGCGGGCTGAGTGCAAGGAACGCGACCACCGCGGCTAGCGGCACCCACGCGGCCATCAGGTCGGAGCGCCGACGCAACGGGTTGCCGTCCAAGCCGAGCCGACGTCTCAGTCTCGGCCACTTCGTCGTGGGCGTCGCCATCGTGCTCACTTCCCTCGGACCGGCTGCGCCGTCGCAGCCACGGCCGGGTGCTAGGCCCTCCACGCCCTGGCTCCCAGGGGATTTTCACCCCCTTACTTGCCGGTTCGCCATAGGCCAAGCGTCCTTAGTTGAGCGTTTCTTTTCGCTGGTCAGCTGGCGTGGACGTGTGTCTGAGGCCCTAGACGTATGTCTGCCGAGCTAGACAGTCGTCTGCTAGACTGGACGGCGTGAACCTCAGCAGACCGGTCGCTGACGTGATCCCCGGGCCGCGCGGTCAGGTGCTCGCGACGATGGTCCAACTGGAGGCGCCGGTCACCGTGCGCGCACTCGCCCGGCACGCCGGCGTCGCGCCGCAGACGGCTCTCAGCGTGGTCAACGACCTGAGGGAAGCCGGCCTCGTGTTCGCCCAGCGGGCCGGGCAGGCGCAGCTGGTCAGCCTCAACCGGTCGCACGTTCTTGCGACGCCGCTGATCGCGCTCGGCCGCACCCGCGTCAGGCTGGTCGAGAGGCTCACTCGTGAGCTGGCGGGCTGGGCCGAGCTGGCGGGCGCGTGGTTGTTCGGGTCGGCTGCTCGCGGCGCGGGCGACCGGACGTCCGACGTGGACATCCTGCTGGTCGCCAAGACGAGCACCGAGACTTCTGAGTGGGCAGACGCGACGGCACGACTGGTCGACCACGTACGGGGCTGGACCGGCAACGAGGCACAGCTCGTCGAGCACTCGCGCGGCTCGTTCGCGCTGCTCGTGCGGGACAACAACTGGCTCGTCGGCGCGGTGCGCGAGGAAGGCATCGCGCTGGTGCCCAGCAGCCAGAGCCTGCTGCGAAGGTCGGCCCGATGATTCCGTGCACGATCGACGACGCGAGGACCCGGCTGCGTGACGCCGAGGCCCTCGTCGCTGCCGCGCAGGCGGCCGACGACGACCCGGCGGTCATGGCAGCGACCGCTACCCGCGGTGCGGTCGCCGCCGCCGGTGCCGTGTGCTGCGTCGCGCTACGGGAACGCCCAGCCGACGGCAGCGAAGTCGCTGCCGTCGAAATGCTCGGCCGGATCGACAAGAAGCTGTCGGCGGTGCTGAAGCGGGCGCTCGACCGCAAGGCGCAGGCCGCCTACGAGTCCCGGGACATCTCCGTCAGCGACGCGAAGATGTGCCTGCGGCAGGCCGAGATCCTGCTCGACGCCGCCCGGGACCGCGTCCTGTCCACCTGACTCGGCTCCCAACCCGACTCCACCCAGGCAACTCTTGGGAACGGATCCGAACCCGGTACTAAGGAGGAAATGTGCCTACACCTATTCCGCGTGAGCTGATTCCGGCGGCCCGGGAGTGGGTTTACCTCAACCACGCTGGAGTGTGCCCGCTGCCGTTGCCGTCGGTGGAGGCAATGCAGCGAGCGGCCATGGCCGTGGCCCGTGCAGGGGAGTTCGCATGGGAAGAGCACATAGCGATGGTTGAGCAGGTCCGTGGCGCTGGCGCTGCGCTGATGGGAGTTCCTTCCACGGATATCGCGTTTGTTGCCAATACCACTGCGGGCCTGGGCTTTGTCGCAAACGGCCTGGCTTGGTCGGCCGGAGACCGGGTAGTGGTCCCGGACTTGGAATTCCCGTCCACGCTGTATCCCTGGATCGCCCTGGAGGATCGCGGCGTGATCGTCGACCGGGTGCAGCCGTCCGGCGCATCGGGCGCCCTGCCGCTGGAGGCATTCGCCGAGGTGATCGACGGCGGTCCGCCGCCCAAGGTGGTCGCCACCAGCTGGGTGCACTTCGGCAAGGGCTGGCGCGTGGACCTGGCGGGGCTCGCCCGCATCTGTCATGACGCGGGTGCGCTGCTGTGTGTCGATGCCGTGCAAGGACTTGGCGCCATCCCCGCAGACTTCGAAGCCTGGGGCGTTGACTTCGCCATGGCCGACGGGCACAAGTGGATGCTGGGCCCAGAGGGGTGCGCTCTGCTGTATGTGCGCCGCTCCTGCCTGGACCTGTTGCGCCCGCTCCAGCCTGGCTGGAACTCGGTCAAGCACCGCGAAGATTGGGACAACCTTGATCTTGTGTTCGACGATTCTGCCCGCCGGCTGGAGGGCGGCACGCCGAACGTCACCGGCATCGCCGCGCTCGGGTCATCCATCGACCTGCTGCTCGGCGCGTCCGTCGGCAGCATCTGGGCTCACATCGACCGGGTGTGCCAGCGGGCGTGTGAAGGGCTCATCGCAGCAGGTGCCACCGTACTGTCCGACCGATCCCCCGCCGCCCGCTCCGGCATCGTGTCGTTCGCCCTTGACGGCCAGGACCCGGCTGACCTGGTGCTTGAGCTCAGAGACGAGGGCTTCGCTTGCTCCGCGCGCAGCGGCGCCATCCGGATGTCGCCGCACGGCTACAACTCCGAAGAGGACGTCGACCGCCTGACCGAATCCATCGCCCGCCGCTGCCGCCGCGAGTGACTATGGGCGGGCAGTCCATCACGACGCCTTGAAGACCTCTTCGAGGTGCCATTCCAGGAACTCGGCGTGCGGGCGGTCTGCGCGCCGCCCGGGTAGTGCGATTTGCTGCCCGGCACGGGCGTAGAACTGGTCGCCGTTGCCGAATTCCTCCCGGAGCCGAGGGCTCACGCGCAGTCGGTAGGCCGGATCCACGCCGAGGTAGCCCCGGTCGAAAAGGGTGTGGACGTCAGAGCGAAGCAGCAGTCCGTTGTCCAGCCGGTGCTCCCCGCCGCTTGTTACCGGCCTGATGTGCGCCGCCTGCAGCACGGGCCGGATCTTGGACGCACTGATCGCGCACCTGCGCTCGTAAGCGGACAGGACAACGGCTTGGAACGCCTGCTGGCCAAGCCGTTGCGGCGCCAGCCGCGGATCGCCGAACACCGGGCCCTGAAGGTGCCACGGCTCCGCGAAATCGATCTCGAGACGAACCCCGAGCACCCGCTGCATCAGCTCGCCGAAGTACGGCGAAACTGCCGGGCTGGCCATGTCGTAGGTCTTCCCCTGCACGATGTTGGCCGCGAAATCTGGCGGCGGTCCGACGGCTTCGTCCGGCGGGAAGAAGCAGACGTCCCGAATGAATACGCACCCGATTTCCGGATCCTCGCCAGGCACGAGCGGCGCGCGGCGGTAGCGAGCGATTCGCGCCAGCATCTGCTCAATACTCGCTGCTCCGTTGCCCTCGCCGAATAGTTCCCAGGCTTCGGACGCTGTCATTGCGGCGAAGTCGCTGTAGAAGCCGCCGCCCACCACGCGGTTGTCAGGGAAGTGCGTCTTGAAGAAGAATGGCTCGCCCACGGTTAGCGCGCGGAACGCCCCGCCACCTGACGGCCGCCAGAAGTTGACCTCGCGAAGGCTTGGGCGCGCAGCCAGAAACCGGAACCATTCCTGGTCCGTCACGCCGACGTAACTGCGCACATCCCGAATTGTGCACCACAAAGGGGCACTGCTCTGCGTAACACGCACGAAGCCGCAGGGCTGCGGGGCGCCTAGGCCTGCGCGAACTCCCTCTCGCCCTTGCTGTGCGGGCCCTCGCCGGAGATGCCGCGGCCGAAGACGAACGTCTCGGTCGGGGTCGTCGGCAGCGTGGTCGTCCCGTTGTGCAAGGTCCCTGACTCGTCGGAGACCGCGGGGATGGCGAAGTACTTGAAGGTGATAGTGGTCTCGCCGGGCCGCTGACCGGGATCGACGTCGAAGATCGCGTAGCCGTAGGCGTCGGTCGGGTTGGTAGCGGCCGACCAGGGGGCGTCCTCGACCGAGTCGGCCGAGTTGCGGGTGAAGCCGGCTGCCTCCGAGCCGCTGATGGCGTTGCGTTCGGTGATGACCTTCGCCTTCGGCAATCCGGTCGTCGCGTCTGTGCCGTAGG